>SLCH01000173.1 GCA_007125915.1 Syntrophobacteraceae bacterium | reverse complement strand
CTTGATTTTATGTAAATAAACGGATGGTCCCCGGGATGTCAAGGACTCAACAAGAAGTGGATGCGCCCCCTGGCCCCTCAAAGGCGAGGTTTGGAGCCATAGATCTTGGATCTCACACCATTCGGCTCCTTGTGGGAGAACTGCAGGGTGGCAAAAGGATGGAACCGCTCCATGGGGACCGAAAAATCACGAGATTGGCCCAGGGATTTCAGCTCCATCAATGCCTCACGGAGCCCGCCATGGGGCGAAGCCTTCGGGTTTTGGAAGACTACGCCCGTGTGCTGAAAAGCATGCACGTCTCTTCCGTCGCTTGCGGCGCCACGGGAGTGATTCGGCGGGCCCAGAACAGTGGGGAGTTTCTCCATCGAGTGCATAGTTCCTCGGGCATTTCTCCCCGCATTCTGTCGGAGCAGGAAGAGGCCTTTCTTTCGGCCAAAGGCGTGCTGAGTGTGCTCCCGCCGTGCTCCGGAGCGGTGATCCTCTTCGATCTCGGGGGCAGCAGCACCGAGTTCACCGTGTTCCACCCCCGGCAGCAAGACAAACTATGGTGCACAAGTGTTTTCCTGGGGGCAGCCACCACAACGGAGCGCTTCCTGATCAAGGATCCTCCGGGCACAGCCGCCATGAACCAGGCCACCGCCCACATGGCATCCACCCTCGGACCCACTCTGGAGCGTGTTTCCCGGTGCGCCGGGGATTTGTCCCCTTCCGCCCCGCCCCTCACGCTGGTGGGAACGGCCGGAACGGTGACCACCCTCGCGGCCATGAAACTGGAAATGACCCATTACCGTGCCGAGCGGGTCAATGGCCTCATCCTGGAAAAGGACTGGATCGCCGGGAAGATCGAGGAACTGGCTTCTTCCAGCCTCGAGGAGCGGCGGCACATGAAAGGCCTTGAAAAAGGGAGGGAGGACATCATTTTAGGGGGCGCCCTGGTGGTTCACAAAATCCTGGAAGGCCTCAATCTGGACACGATGGTGGTCACGGACGCGGGCCTCCTGGAAGGCTTGCTGCTGGATGGAGCGGAAAGGATTCTGGGCTTGCCCAAAACCCTTTTGGGCCCCTTGACATGGCACACACAAAAAGGTTAGAGGCCTTCCCATCCTGCCGGAAGGGAAAAGCGTTCCCATATCTCAACCAAGAATGGAGAAGTATTTGATGGATTCCAAACAAGCCGTCAACGTGCCCGTCGCCCTGACTTTTGACGACATTTCTCTTCTTCCCGCGTACTCGGAAATTCTGCCCAGTGAAACCAGCGTGGAAACGTTCCTCACGCGCAACATTCCCCTCAAGATTCCTCTCCTGAGCGCCGCCATGGACACGGTGACCGAGAGCGAGGCGGCCATCAGCCTTGCGCGGGAGGGGGGCATTGGCATCATTCACCGCAACATGTCCATCGAGCGGCAGGCCCTGGAGGTGAGCAAGGTCAAAAAGTCCGAACGGGGCATGGTCGTGGACCCTGTGACCGTCGAACCTGACCAGAAGGTGGCTCACGTCCTGGAATTGATGCAGCGCTACAAAATTTCAGGGGTGCCCGTGGTGAAGGACGGCCAGCTGGTGGGCATCATCACCAACCGGGACCTGCGTTTTGAAACCAACATGGACATGGAAATTTCCCAGGTGATGACCAAGGACAACCTTGTGACCGCCCCCATGGGAATCTCCCTGGATGAATCCAAGAGGCTCCTGCACAAAAACCGCATCGAAAAACTGCTGGTGGTCGACGACGAAGGCAAGCTCAAAGGGCTCATCACCATCAAGGACATCACCAAGCTCATCAAGTACCCCAATTCCTGCAAAGACGAACTGGGCAGGCTTCGGTTGGGGGCCGCCGTGGGGGTGGGTGCAGAAACGCTGGACCGTGTGAGGGCCCTCGTGCACGCGGGAGTGGACGTCATTTCTGTGGACAGCGCTCACGGACACTCTCGAAATGTCCTGGAAACGGTGAGGCGCATCAAGACGGAATTTCCCGCCACACCCGTTCTCGCGGGCAATGTTGCCACCGCTGCGGGTGTGGAAAGCCTCATCAAAGCTGGGGCCGATGCGGTCAAGGTGGGTGTGGGGCCCGGTTCCATCTGCACCACCCGCATCATCGCCGGTGTGGGAGTGCCTCAGGTCACCGCCATCATGGAGTGCTCACGGGTGGGCAGGGCTCACGGCATTCCCATCATTGCCGACGGAGGCATCAAGTACAGTGGTGACGTGGTCAAGGCACTGGCTGCGGGCGCCAATTGCGTCATGATCGGAGGACTGTTCGGCGGCACGGAGGAAAGTCCCGGCGAAACCATTCTTTTCCAGGGCAGAAGCTACAAGGTCTATCGGGGCATGGGATCCCTGGGAGCCATGAAAGACGGCAGCAAGGACCGCTACTTTCAGGAAGAAGTCATGGAGCCCAAAAAGCTGGTTCCCGAAGGCATCGAGGGAAAGGTCCCCTATCGAGGGCCTCTGGCGGGAGTGGTCCATCAGCTGGTGGGCGGTCTTCAGGCGGGCATGGGCTATCTTGGATGCCGCACCCTGGAAGAGCTCCGCACCAGGGCGCAAATGGTGAGAGTGACCCCTGCGGGACTTCGTGAAAGCCATGTGCACGACGTGATCATCACCAAGGAGGCGCCCAATTACCAGGTGGACCTCAAATGACGAAAAACCCCACACAGGAAAACCCCATGAATTTTGACCATCTGCACGAGGAACGCATTCTCATACTGGACTTCGGCTCCCAGTACACCCAGCTCATCGCCAGGCGGGTCCGGGAAAGCCATGTGTATTGCGAGATTCATCCTTTCAACATGCCCCTGGAGTCCATCCGCAGCTTTCAGCCCAAAGGGATCATCCTTTCGGGAAGCCCCAGCAGCGTTCATGAAAAGGATGCCCCCCTGTCCGACTCTCAGGTCTTTGAGCTGGGAGTCCCCGTGCTGGGCATCTGCTACGGCATGCAGGTCATGGCCCACCAGTTGGGCGGCGCCGTGGAGAAGGCTCAGCAGCGCGAATACGGACCTGCCAGCATCGAGGTGGATCACGAGGGGGAGCTCCTCAAGGATGTGGAAAAAGAGTCGGTGCGCGTCTGGATGAGCCATGGAGACCGGCTTCTGAAAATACCGCCCGGTTTCATCATTCAGGCTCACAGCGACAATTCCCCCGTGGCCGCCATGGGGGACATGGACCGCCATTTCTATGGCGTTCAGTTTCATCCCGAAGTGGTTCACACCCCCAGCGGGTCGATCATCATCGAAAACTTCCTGTTTCGCATTTGCCGGTGCCGCTCCACCTGGACCATGAAATCTTTCGTGGAGTCCGCCATGGAAGCCATCAAGAACAAGGTGGGCGACGACCAGGTCGTTTGCGCCCTCAGCGGCGGAGTGGACAGCTCCGTGGTGGCAGTCCTCATTCACAGGGCCATCGGACCCCGCCTTCACTGCATCTTCGTGAACAACGGCCTTTTGAGAAAAGGTGAAGCGGAAAATGTTCAGCGGGTTTTTCGCGACCATTTCCAATTGAATCTCACCTATGTGGACGCCTCCGAACTCTTTCTTTCCCAGCTGAAGGGCGTCGTGGACCCGGAACAGAAGCGCAAGATCATTGGGAACCTTTTCATTCAGGTCTTTGAACGGGAAGCAGCCCGGCTGCCCAATGCCAAATACCTCGCCCAGGGCACTCTGTATCCCGATGTGATCGAAAGCGTCTCCTTCAAGGGGCCTTCCGCGACCATCAAGAGCCACCACAATGTGGGGGGGCTTCCCGAACGCATGAAACTCAAGCTCATCGAACCTCTGCGGGAACTTTTCAAGGACGAGGCCCGCATGGTGGGCAGGGAACTGGGCCTTCCCGAATCAACCATCATGCGCCATCCTTTTCCGGGGCCAGGCCTCGCCATCCGCACCCTGGGGGAAATCACCCCCGAAGACCTGCACATTCTCCGGGAAGCGGACAGCATCATTCTCGAGGAGATGGAAGTTTCGGGATGGTATGACAAGGTGTGGCAGGCTTTTGCCGTCTTGCTTCCCGTGCGCTCGGTGGGCGTCATGGGCGATGAGCGGACTTATGACCGGGTCATTGCCGTTCGAGTGGTGGAAAGCGTCGACGCCATGACCGCCGACTGGACTAAATTGCCCTACAGCATCCTGGAAAAGATTTCCAACCGCATCATCAATGAAGTGAAGGGCATCAACAGGGTGGTCTACGACATTTCATCCAAGCCGCCCAGCACCATCGAATGGGAATGAGTCTGATTTTGATAAGGGCCCCTTCACCCATCTGGAAAACTCATGCCGCCGCCCGTTTTTGATTCCAGGGACCGCTTCTACCGCCGCCATGCTCCCCATTCCAGAAGGTGGCACTCTTTCCAGGTTCTGTTCCGTGAAACGGACCTGTGGATTCGGGCCGCGCAAAATCTCCAGAAGGAAGGGCTGGCAGCGGTGCTCAACTGCCGCCGCCAGCTGCATGCCTATGCGGACCAAAACCCCCTTTTCCTCACCTCCTTCAAACCCCTTCCCCAGGATCCTTTTGCACCTTCCATCGTGAAGGAAATGCTCGAGGCCGCCGCCACGGCCCGGGTGGGCCCCATGGCAGCCGTGGCGGGCGCCGTGGCACAGCACGTGGGACGCGTTCTGGGAACACTCGCCGGGGAGGTCATCGTGGAAAACGGAGGGGACTGTTACCTGGATCTGAAAGAAGAAATCACGGTGGGCCTTTATGCGGGGCCCGCGTCGCCCTTCAGCAATCAGTTGGGACTGCGCTTCACAAGGGATCGATTTCCTCTTGGAGTCTGCACCTCATCGGGCACGGTGGGCCACTCCGTAAGCCTGGGCAGGGCCGATTCGGTCACGGTCGTTTCCCCGTGCGCCGCTGTGGCCGACGCGGCGGCAACGGCCCTTGGAAATCTCACTCAATCCTCCCGGGACATCTCCCGTGTCCTGGAACGCGCCCAATCCATGGCAAAGGTGGAGGGCGTGGTGGTGACCATCGGGGACCGAATGGGGGCCTGGGGCCATGTGGAGCTGGTTCCCCTGAATCTTCCACTCTCGTGAGAGGCGCCCAAAACCGGGCCCTCACAGCCCTTCCAGGGGAAATCACTTTGTGTTTTGAAAAGCGGCTGGTATATTACGTGGCGAAGAGTAAGGAAGAACCCATGCACTCCACTCACGCGTTCAGGGCGGCCTAATTCATGAAACTGGTTGTGATGTCCGACACACACCTTCGAAGCTTGACCGAAGAGTTTGTTCAAATCTGTGATCACTATTGTTCCAACGCGGACCTGGTGATCCACCTGGGAGACTGGACGCGAAAAGAAATCCTGGACCACCTGGAAAGGTATCCTCTGGAAGCGGTAGCCGGCAACATGGATGGGCCGGACATTTCTCAACGGCTTCCCCGAAAGCGGGTTCTGAAGTTGGGTGGTTTTCGGCTGGGCATGACGCATGGGTGGGGATCGTACGGAGACCTCCCCTGGCGGCTTCTCAACGAATTCAACGGAGTGGACGCCATTCTTTTCGGTCACACGCACCAGCCTTTCTCAGGGAAAACAAACGGAGTCTTCTGTTTCAATCCGGGTTCGGTCTTCCTTGGCCGCAGCGCCAGCAACCGCACTCTCGGCATCCTCTACCTGGAAGATCGCATTCGAAGCCAAATCGTGAACATTTAGGAAGGACCTATGCAAAACCTTTGGGCTCCCTGGCGGATTGACTACATTCTGGGCAAGCGAGAAACCTACTGCATCTTTTGCCCCGAAGGCGACGGGCTCTCCGATGAGGAAAGGCTCATCCTGCACCGCGGCCGCACCGTGATGGTCATGATGAACAAGTATCCCTACAACAATGGCCATTTGCTCGTAGCGCCCTGGCGGCACATCTCCCGATTCGAAGAACTGGAGGACACGGAAATGCTGGACCTCTCCCGGTGGATTCAGCGCTGCATTGTCATCCTGCGAGAGGTGATGCGCCCCGATGGTTTCAATGTGGGCCTCAATCTGGGAGTCGTGGCAGGAGCAGGCATTGAAGATCACCTCCACCACCATGTGGTTCCCCGGTGGAACGGAGACACGAACTTCATGCCGGTCCTGGCCGACGTGAGAAGCATTCCCGAGCATTTGAAAGCAACTTATGCCAAGCTCTTACCCCACTTCACAAAGGAAGGCGCCCATGAAGCACTTTAAATTGATCACCATCTTATTTTTACTGGTCCATGTGAGCATTTTTTTATGGAAAAACATGGCCACACTCAAAACGTCCCTTCCCTTCAGGTGGAACCTTTACTTTCTGGAATTCCACTGGGAGCACCATGTCTACTCCCTCATGGCCTTTTCCCTTGTGGTGGGCTTAATCCTGGGCATTCTCGCCATGTTCTGGCCCTATCAGAAGGTGAAAGCAACCCTCAAAAAGGAGCGCGAAGCAAAGTCCCAATCAAGTCCCGACGTGGACAGTTCCTCATCTTCTTCGACTCAGTAGCGTGCCCTGTCCCTTTTGACGCTCCGCAGCCTCCTCATGACTTCTTTTCCTCTTCAACCTGTGCTAGATTTCTCTCGATTTATGGACCCATTCCTGCTCATCTTTCTTGACCCAGTCGCTTCCAGATCCAGTTCCCGTCCCGCTCCCAGTCCATAATCCAAACTTTCCGCAGGTTTTGCAAAGAATTCCGGGGCCATTGGGAAAGCATGCCATGAGCCCCGCCTGAAAAAATTCTGCGGGGCACAGCTTTGCAGTGCAGGGACTGAACCCCAAAGCTGCTGACTTAAGCTTTTTCACCCTGAATGAAAGCTCCTTCACGCCTTTCCCGCGGAGACGGGTATCCGGTCTTTTCAGGATCCTTGGGACCCCCGCCCCCTGGCGGAGGTGGCGGAACGGGGCAACGCACAATGCATCACGGTTCGCAATGCATGCTGTTGACAGCATTGGGTTTGAACCCTGGCGGCCATGGATGAGGTCAAGAAAAAGGGAATGAGAGAAAAACACAAGATCCTCCTTGTGGATGATGAAGACCATTTCAGATCAGCCCTCAGGCGCCTTCTGGAAAAAACGCACATTGTCCTGGAAGCCAGCACAGGAAACCAGGGCCTGGAAACGGCACGGCAGGAAGAACCCGATCTCATTCTTCTGGACATCGGGCTTCCCGACAGCAGCGGCCTGGAAATTCTGCCCCGCTTCAAGGAACTCCGCCCTTCGCCCACGGTGGTCATGATCACAGCCTATGAGCATGTGCGAGATGTGGTGATGGCCATCAAGCGGGGTGCCTTTGACTATCTGGTCAAACCCGTTGACCTCGATGAATTCGAGGTCACCATTCAAAAGGCCCTGGAGCACTCAGGGCTCAGGAATGAAGTGGACCGGCTGCGGCAGGAAGTGCAGCGACTTCGGGGCGAGGACAAGCTCATCGGCAAAGATCCCAAATTCCTGGATGCTCAGATGCTCGCGGTCAAAACAGCTCAGAGCCGGGATGCGGGAGTTCTCATTCAGGGTGAGAGCGGCGTGGGCAAGGAGCTTTTTGCCAGGCTCATCCACAATGGAAGTCCCCGGGCCGCCTATCCCTTGATGGCCCTCAACTGTGCCGCCTTCGGGACGGAAATCATCGAAAGCGAACTTTTCGGTTATGAGAAAGGGGCTTTCACGGGGGCAAGGGCCGAGGGAAAGAGCGGATTGCTACAGGTGGCCGATGGAGGCACCCTTTTTCTGGACGAAGTGGTGGAACTGCACCCGGAAATTCAGGCCAAACTGCTTCGAGTGCTCGAGGAACGGGAATTCTATCCCGTGGGGGGCACCCGGAAGAAACGAGTGGACATTCGAATTGTTTCCGCCTGCAACCAGGATTTATGGGAAGCCAGCGAACAGGGCCGCTTTCGAAGGGATCTTTTCTTCCGGCTGGCCACCATCCGCATCGACCTGCCTCCCCTCCGAAACCGTCAGGGAGACATCCTCCCCCTTGCATCGGCCTTCATGGATGAGTTCAACGACAAGTACGGGAAAAAATTCCGAGGGTTCAGCCCCAGCGCGGAAAAAATTCTTATTTCCCACCCATGGCCGGGAAACGTACGGGAACTGAGGAACACCATCGAACGGGTCATCCTCCTGGAAAACGATGAAAACGTTCTGGGCCGCCATCTCCATTTTCTGGACGGTGCCGTGCCCGAAGGTGAAACGCTCGAAAAGAGCGGTTTTTTCTTTCAGCTGCCGGAAACGTCCGTCTCCCTTGAAGAAATCGAAAAACAGATCATTGGGGAAGCTTATGAAAAATGCCAAAGGAACAAGTCCAAAACGGCGCGCTACCTCAAGATTCCCAGGCATATTCTCACCTATCGCATGAAAAAGTTTGGCATGGAAGGGTGAACAATATGGTCAACCCCCTCCAACGCTGAACAATAATCTCCAAAATCCAGTCCATGCCCTTGAGGCAAGGGATGGTGTGTTGCCCTGTCCCGTCACCCCCGCGAAGGCGGAGACCCGGAGGATCTTGAAAAGACTGGATTTCTGCCTTCGGGGGAATGACGTGAAGGGGTTCTTATTCAGAGCGAAACAGCTTCAATCCACCACATTGCCAGCCCCAGCCCCCCTTTTCATGGAGGAAACAATGGGGCGGCCGTTCCCCCGCCTCCATGAAACCCTGAAAAGCTGATCAATATTCATCAAACAAAAGAGCCTGCTCCCCGCTTCAATCCCCTTGAACCCCTGTGCCCTCCCGCACCACAAGGATTCGCACCTGCTGGCACAGTTCCTGCTTCCATTTTGCGCCACGGAGGCGGACATTGAAAACTTCACATCGTGTGTTGCTGGTTGAAGACAATCCTCCCCTGAGACGCTCTTTGGAAAACTATCTTGAACGGGCCGGCTACATCTGTGACAGCTGCTCCACCGCCAGTGAATCGTTCATCCTCACAGATCAACGCTCCTACGACATTGTCATCGCCGAATTTCTTCTTCCCGATGCCAACGGTGCTGAACTCCTGCGGAAACTCCTGCTCAAAGCGCCCCATATGGAAGTCATTCTCCTCTCTCAATTCGATTTTCAATCCATTGCTGAAAAACTTCCGGACTTCGATCTGCACTGCTTTTTGAAGAAACCCTTCGACCTCGACGATTTCGAAACCGCTCTCTCCATTCTTCAAGCTGAAAAATGACCGCGGCTGTTTGACGAAACCCCATCAAGCACAAGAGAAGCCATCACTGTGCCTGCCCGAACCATCCAGCAGGGAACTCTCTTGTTGTCTGTTCACCTTTCTCCCTTCTATCTCCAGTGGTGATTGACGCACACGCTCTCTTTCCCGTTCCATCGCCCGCGGCTCCTGCTCTTTTACGACACGGTCCTGATCTTCCCCGCTCATGTGACTGCTGATGCCGCTGAAACTCCATTCATGTTCCAGGCTCAATCCCCCGGCACTGCTCATGTTCCTCTCTGCTCTCGCTCCATTTCCCGCGCCATCTGGTTTACAGCACTGAAAACCCTCTACTCGATGCATCACGTTCAAACCTGCAGCTCATGTGGAACAACCGAGAGAACCTCTGTTTGCAATAGCAAAAGGCCATGGGGCAAGTCCCTGTGGCCTTTTGCATTCAGTTTCCTTCCTTGCTTCCCCGCAAAAACCCGCCTCTCTCAGCCATTTCCATGAAAGCCATGAATCTCCGAAGCCTTCATTGAAAATGCTTGCACAAACAGACTAAAATCCCGTAAATGTGATCATCGGTACAATTGGTTTTATGTCGCTCTCCCTTGTGGAAGGAATCAATTCTTATTGCTCTTCGCGGGTCGCAGCGGCACAATGGCATGGAGACGGAACGCACCGCTTCCACATATGTTTTTTTGGCCCAACAACAAACCAAACCAGGAGAGAACCATGGACCTCCAGAAAAGTGAACTCATCGAAAAGATCGAAGCCAAGGGAATGGATTTCCGCGAGCTGGCGGAAAAGATTCAAATGGATCCCACGATCCTCAGCCTCTATTTCACCAAGGATGATTATCCAGTTCCCGTGAGAATCATCAAGAAAGTGTCCGAAGCCCTCGCCGCCTGAAAAGCTGTCGCCCAAAAGCGCGTGGGCACAAAAAGGAATCACCCCAGGGGGGCAATGCTTTTGACTGGAGCCTTTGGTCCAGGTTGACGCAATGCCCCCTTCCGTTATCCCCGCACAGGCGGAAATCCAGCCTTCAGGGCCTCAGGCTCATATCACCCAATTCGTCATTCCCGCGAAGGCGGGAATCCAGTTCTTCAGGTCCCCAGACCGACCTCATCCCCGCCGTCATCCCCGCAAAGGCGGAAATCCAGCCTTCAGGGCCTCAGGCTAATATCATCCAATTCGTCATTCCCGCGAAGGCGGGAATCCAGTTCTTCCCAAATCCCCTAGAATCTTCGGCAGCACACACGAAAAAGCGCGCCCTCCCAACCCGTTGCCCTTGAGCCCTCGCTCCCCGCAACGCACCTCTTCCCCATCTCCACGAAAAGGAAGGCGACCCCTGCCCAAAGAAACGAACCTTCAGCCCCTTCCCTTGACATGTGCGAAGCCTGTTGATACCAAGAACAACAGCGTATGATCCAAATTCTCTGCACCGGCGGACGGGGGAGAAACTTCCTCCATGAACTTCGAAAGCGAACCAGGACGTCATGCGTGAGAGCTCCACTTTCCATCCTGCTCCAT
>SLCH01000060.1 GCA_007125915.1 Syntrophobacteraceae bacterium | reverse complement strand
TGAGGATGATGATGGCAATAGAAAGCCGCCAAGAGTTCGCCCCCATTTTTTTCGATGGTGTCCCTCATATGCTGGTGGATGTCCCAGAAGTCTGGTACGGTGATGATCTTCCTTCCCAGTCCTGACTGGTTAGAAATGATGATGGGGTGAATTTCCATCTTTTTGAGCCAGCGAAGTGCCTGAAGGCTGTCTTCATAGAATTGGAATTCCCCTGGGGATTTTATGAAATCGGTTCGGTCCGCGTTGATGACACCGTCTCGATCGAGAAAAATAAAACGATTCCAGCGGGGAAGAGGAGAATTCAGCCAAATCAACATAGTTTTTCTCTCCAGTCAGAAAGCCACCGCCCGACTTTGGGCGCTCTTTTGTGCCATTATGCCTGGCAATTTCAGGGGCTGCATGCCATCTTCCAGGGGGCTCTGTGCCCACTTTATGAAGCCAAAGCATGAATTTTTTCTGGGTCTTTGGCCCCTGGAAAGATACTCGTTTCTTCTTGACTTGTTTAAAATATGAATAAAATATGACCTGTCCAAAGTCCTGTAAGGACTTGGATTATGATGAAATTGCCCATTCATTGGAAGGTGTCCCTGCCAGTGATTGACAGATTCTGCGAATGAAAGCACCGATGGAATGTGGAAGTCCATCAGCCAATAAGGTATCAAAAAGTCATGAATCTCGCAAAGGAACTCGAGGAGTTGCAGAGGTCTCTTCGTTACAGCTTCAAGAATCCCAGGTTGCTGGTTCAGGCACTCGTTCATCGATCCTTTGATCACGAGAACCCTGACATCAGCCAGAAAGATAACGAAATCCTGGAATTTCTCGGAGACGCTGTGTTGAGCCTGGCCGTGAGCCACCTTCTGGTGGAATCCTTTCCTGATTCCAAGGAAGGGGAGCTTTCCCGGTTTCGGTCAGCCATTGTCAATGAAAGAGAACTCGCTAGAATTGCACAGGAACTCAATCTGGGGCAATGTCTGCTCCTTGGCAAAGGTGAGGAGCTCACAGGCGGGCGGAAAAAGCCTTCTCTTCTGGCGGACACTCTCGAGGCTCTGCTGGCAGCGATCTATCTCGATGGAGGTTTGGATGCGGCCATCAGAGTCGTGAGAAGGTTTTTTCATGCCTATTTGCATCTGGGACAGATGGAGCAGGTGCTGAAAACTCTGGACAGGGACTTCAAGACACAGCTTCAGGAGTTCACCCAGGCACGGTTCAGGTTGACCCCTGTGTATCACCTGGAGGATGAGAAGGGGCCCGATCATCACAAAGTATTCTTCATGCGGGTGACCCTCAACGGTCGTGTCCTTGCGCGGGGTTCAGGACGGAGCAAAAAGGATGCCCAGCAGGAGGCCGCCCAAAAAGCTCTTGAAATCATAGGAATGCAAGGGCCGTGGGAGGAGGAATGAAGTCCCGCAGGAGGATCTATCCCATTTTCCTGTCACACGCGGGCTGCCCTTTCCGTTGCGTCTATTGTGATCAGAAAAAAATTGCGTTCCAGTCTCCTTCCGGGGTGCCATCAAAAGACGTGCTGGATCATTGCCGAAAGGAACTGAGTGCTCTCAAGAGAGCTCACACCCCTGGCAAGGGTCCCATGGAGGTTGCCTTTTATGGGGGGACTTTCACAGCCCTTCCTGAGCAGTTGCTACAACAGATCCTTGAATTGGCGAAGCCATTGGTAAAGGAGGGGGTGCTTTCGGGCATTCGCTTTTCCACACGACCCGATAGCATCAATTCCCGTATTTGTGATCTTCTGGAAAAATATCCGGTGCAGACGGTCGAGCTGGGAGTCCAAAGCTTCGACGATGAAGTTCTCGCCAACAGCCACAGGGGCCATGGCTCCCTCGCAGTCTATGAAGCGGTGGACCATATTCGAAGCCGTGGATGGGCTGTGGGCATACAGCTGATGCTCGGGTTGCCGGGAGATGGACCGGAAAGATTCTTGCGCTCGGTCAGAGAGGCTGCGCTCCTCCACGCCGATCTCGTTCGGCTTTACCCCGTTGTCGTGCTGGAAGGCACCACACTGGCTCAATGGTATAGAAACGGAATCTACAAGCCACTCGGACTTGAAGAGGCCATTCATTGGTGTGTGCCCGCTTTTGACCATTTGGTGCAACGGGGCAATCCTCCCGTTCGCATGGGTCTTCAGGCTGATGCTTCATTGGAAAAACCGGGCACGATCCTTGCCGGGCCTTATCATCCAGCCTTTGGATATCTCGTGCGCGTGGCCTGGTGGCGTCAGAGGGTTGATGACTCTCTGGCCGATGGTATTCCGTGCAGTTCACGTGAGGCGATCTTAACGGTACGAGTGCCAAAAAGGCTGTTGAGCGAGGTTGTTGGTCCCAACCGGATGAACATTCATCACTGGGTTCGCACATGGTCTCTTGCCCAGGTTCAGGTCGCGGGGGTTGACTCCTGGGAGGGTTTCAATTTTGAGTTGGGCTGGAGTCCGCTCTGAAAGGAACCTTTCTTTGATGATCGTTGATTTTCTGTGGAGAGGAGGTTTGATCACCGATGATTCAGAAAGACGTGGAGGGGGCCCATGGCTTCCGTTCAGGCTATGTGGCACTCATTGGAGCTCCCAACGTGGGCAAATCCACCTTGTTGAATCAGTTCCTGAAGCAAAAAATTTCCATCACGGCGCCCAAGCCTCAGACGACTCGAAACCGCATACTGGGCATTTTGACAGAACCCGGCCTTCAGATCGTTTTCCTTGACACGCCGGGAGTCCACAGGGCGAGAGATAAATTCAACAAGCTTTTGGTGGAAACGGC
>SLCH01000004.1 GCA_007125915.1 Syntrophobacteraceae bacterium | reverse complement strand
GAGGACATGTTTCGTTCGGCCGATGCCCTGCTCCAGAGCCTGCCCGCTGAAAGAAAAGGAGAAGACGCTGTGATCTTCATGGGACATGGATCCAAAAAGCATCCTGCCGATGGCTTGTATCTCGCCATGAATCAGGTGCTTCAGGATCGGGACCCCAATGCCTTCATGGGCAGTGTGGCCGGCTATCCCACTTTGGATGATCTCCTTCCCAAATTGCGTGCACGAGATTTGCAGAAAGTCTATTTGGTGCCCTTCATGGCCGTGGCGGGAGACCATGCGGTGAACGACATGGCAGGGGATGAGCCTGACAGCTGGAAATCCGTTCTGGAGCAGGAAGGTTACACCGTTGAGGCCATTCTCAGAGGTACGGCGGAGATTCCCGATGTGGTCCAGATCTGGGTGGATCATCTCAAGATCGCCGTCGCTCACTTCAAGACAAAATGAAAAGGCACCGCATTCTTTAGATGCGCAGATGCGGCTCTTTCCCCCGTCATGCTGGAATTGGACGGGTTTCGTGAAGCAAGGCCAGGAATGCCTGTCAAGATCTGGGTCCGTAGAATCGCAGGCGCTCCTGGCTTTGTCGTTCCCAAAGGAACAGCAGGAGCATGACAGGAGGGGAGTGCTTGCGTGCGCCATTCCAGTCACCAATCCACGAACCTTTCTTTCCTGTCATGTTTCACCCCTTTCAACTTCTTCTGTCAATTCGCTCTCAGCCCTTGCCAGAACCCTGCTGGACAAGGCGGAAATGGTGGCGCTCACAAGAGTTGCCAGGGGTATGGCGAAGAAAACACCCCAGAATCCCCACAGCCCACCAAAGGTGAGAATGGCCGCGATGATGGCCACGGGGTGAATGTTGACCACTTCAGAGAAGAGGAGAGGGGCCAGGATGTTGCCATCGAGGAGTTGGATCACCAGATAGGCGATGACAGCCGTGGTGAACTGAGGTCCCCATCCCCACTGAAAATAGGCGATGATGGCCACGGGAAATGCCATGACGGTGGCGCCCACGTAGGGAATGAGAACGGAAAGGCCGATAAAAAGGCTGATGAGCATGGCAAAGTCCAGCTTCAAAATGGAAAAAGTCACGTAGCTCACCCCCCAGACGATGAGGATTTCCCAGGCCTTGCCACGGACATAGTTCCCGATCTGAAAGTCCACCTCCCTCCAAACCTCTTCTGCAAGCTTTCGGTCTTTGGGAAGAAAATTCACGACCCAGCGGAGAATTTTGTCTTTATCCTTCAGAAAAAAGAACACGAGGAAAGGAACGATGAAGGTGTAAAGTGTGATTTTCACCAGAATGTGCACCGATGCGATGGAAAAGGAAAGCACTCTCTGTCCCATGATGGTGACTTCGGAACGAATCGCATCGATCACATCCATCACCTGCTGCGCGGATATGAATTCGGGATAGCGCTCGGGAAGCTGGAGGAGTTCACGCTGGCCCCAGGAAATCATGGCGGGCAATTGCAGGAAAAGCTGTTCGATTTGCTTCCAGAGCAGAGGGAGCAGGCCGATAACAACGAAAGCCACAGCGGTGAGGAACAGGAAATAGACCAGTAAAACACTGAATATGCGGGGTATATTCCAGCGCTCCAGCATGCTCACAAGCCCTTCCAGAAGGTAGGCGATCACCAGGCTGGCGAAAATGGGTGCAAGCACGTTGCCCAGCAGAAAAACCCCTGCTATTCCAAATAGGAAAAAGAGGAGCAGGACGACCACTTGAGGGTCTGAAAAGTGACGTCGAAGCCATTGAAAAAGAATCTGCATCGAATCCTTACCATGATGGAAGGGGAATTCTGCTGGGGAAAAAGCTCCCTGAAAGCCATATTAAATGAATCACTAAATTTATAACATTACACACCTCATTTTTCATTTGCCAGAAAAAACCGAGGGGAAAAAATGGACTGAGCGATGGTGCTTGCCGTTGGTTTGCCAATTCATTTGAGATATCATGAGAATGTGACGATATACACAAGCGGTTCTTGAAAGAAGCGGATCCATTGAATACGCGGCATAAGTTCGGGGCGCGACCTTAGAGTGCAGGAAATGGAATGGCGAGGGCAGCATGCGCCCGCATGGGCTTGTTTCCCGTATCCGCAATGGAGACCTCGATGCATTCCCTGGGCCACAAGGAGGATATAACTTTGCAGATCATTGTTCCTCATAAAAATGTAGATTTTGATGCGCTGGCTTCCCTGGTGGCGGCTTCACTGCTCTACCCTGAGGCCACGCCCCTGCTGCCCACCAGTGTGAACCCCAATGTGCGAAGTTTTCTCTCGATCCACAAGGACATATTCACGTTTGACACCATCAGAAACCTTGATCTGGCCAGTGTGCGGAGATTGGTTGTGGTCGATGCCAACCGCTGGGTCCGCCTGGAAGGCGTGGGGCCACTCATGGAGCGGGAAGATGTCCAAGTGCATGTGTGGGACCATCATCCGGAAATCGGTGACATTCATCCCACCTGGGCCTGCCAGGATGCTGTGGGAGCTGCGTGCACACTGCTGGTGGAAGGGCTGAGAAAGGCCGGCGTGGAGATTTCTCCCATTCAATCCACCCTGTTCCTGGCAGGCATTTATGAAGACACGGGCCACCTCACTTTCCCCTCCACCACTGCAAGAGACTTGCGCGCCGCTGCCTTCCTTCTGGAGAGGCATGCGGACTTGAAGGTGATTCAGACCATTCTTCGTCCCACCTACGGCCCCAAACAGAAGGACATTCTCTTTCGCATGCTTGCGGACACCAAACGCATCAAGCTCAATGGCTACCGCATGAGCCTCAGCAAGATGGACATCGAGGGACACGTCCCCGGTCTTGCGGAAGTGGTGAGCATGTATCGAAACATTGTCAACGTGGATGTGGCTTTCGGCATATTCAGAGACGCCGGCAAAGACCGTTGTATGGTGATTGGTCGAAGCGGTGTGGACAGCTTTGATGTGGGAGCTGTGATGCGCGTCATGGGAGGCGGTGGTCACGCGGGAGCAGGTTCGGCCATGATCAAATCAGCGAGTCCTGACGGCATCGAGACCTGGCTGTCGGAGGCGATTCAGGACTATCGCCAGCTGCCTGTGCAAATCAGCGATCTCATGTCTTTTCCCGTGGACAGCGTGTCTCCGGACACCCCCATGGAAGAACTGGCTTCCATACTCGATGAAAAGGGGTACTCGGGCATGGTTGTCATGGAGGGAGACAAGCTGGCGGGCATCATATCGAGACGTGACCTCAACAAGCTGAACAAGAAAATACAGTTGCGCTCTCCTGTGAAAGCCTTCATGTCCAGAAAGGTGATCACTGTCACACCCATGCACAGCGTGGCTGAGGCCATGCGAATTCTCATCAAGCACGACATTGGACGCCTGCCCGTTGTGGAAAATGACCGGGTCATAGGCATCATTTCCCGGTCAGACGCCATGATTTACTACTATGATCTCATTCCCGACTGATTGAGGCTCAAAGCATGAAGTGAAAACAGGAAGGCCTCCGCAAGGTGAGGCCTTCCTGTTTTCACATGGTGGCCCCCAAGGAAAGGGCTGTTCTTTCATTAAAAACCTCCATGTTAGAATCTGTTCTTTTCCTGTTGCTCTTCTTCATCCTCACACACGCGGGCGACTTTTCCCGCCCACAGGCATCAAAGTGCCCTTTGATGCCCCATTGAAGGCGCTGCAGACCCGCAAAACGTAATTTCACTTTTCTCCGCGGGGAACTCCAAGATAAGAATGGCACACCCGGTGCCCCCGTTCTCTCATCAAGGCAGATCCACAGCAGGCTTGATCATCCTCCACGTTTGAGCTATGCTGGTTCCATTGGGAAGTTCAATTCATTGCCGGAGCCTGCCATGTTGAAGGTCGACAGGGTCACTTCCTGGTTTCATGTTTGAAGCAAGAGCGCAATCCCCTTGAGTACGGGTGGTCTTCAAGATTCCCAATCGTGTCTTGAGCAGTCCAGCGGGTGAGCGTTCAACTGCAAAAAGGAGAAAGAATGGATCAAAAAGAGGCATTTCGTGAAAAACTGGAAGCGCAGCTGAAAGAATGGAATGCAAAAATTGAACTTCTGAAAGCAAAAGCAGAGAACGCCAAGGCCGACGCCAGGGTCGAGTATTCCCAGGATATGGAGAAGTTGAAGGCGAAAAGGGAAGCGCTCAAGGCTAAGTTGGCCGAGTTGCAGAGTGCGGGAGGCGAGGCCATGGAGTCTGTCAAGGCAGGAGTGGAAAAAGCCGCCGCAGATCTCAAGCATGCCCTGGAAAAAGCAATGTCCAAGTTTAAATGACACGCTCTCATGAATCATTGCGTTCATGCATGGGTGGAGCTGTCGGGAATGGTCGGCATTTCCAAAAGACCGAAAAGGTTTCTTTTGGGTCGCCGTGTTATTGGCCCCTTTGCCACTTCGGGTGAAGGGGTTCGAAAGGTTTGAGAGGAATCCTGGCGGAGTCGTAGTTTGTTTCATGGGGACAGCCCGAGAAACTGTTCCCGCGCGTGAAGAGAGCAAGAAAACTTTCAATGCAGCAGATGGGTAGGAGGAGAATCATGAAGCTTTTTCGCGTATTATGTATGATGTTTATGAGTTTGGCGCTTGTGGGATTTTTGATGGGTTGCGGAGAAAGGGAAAGAACCGAGGAAGCTCCCCCTGAGACCGTGATCGGCGAAATGCAGGAAGAAGCCGAGGAGCTGAGGGAAGAAGCGGAAGAAGCTGTTGAGGATCTTCGGGATGAGATGGACGAGGAAGCCAGGGATGAATATGTCCAGCAAATGGAAGCCTGGCTCGAAGATTTTGACAGCAGAATGAATGAAATGCAGGAAAAAACAGCCGAGCTGGCAGAAGATAAAAGGGCTGAAGCGGAAGAATCTCTTGACCAGTTGAGAGCTGAAAGAGATCAGATAGCAGAACAATTGGAAGAGCTCAAAGAGAGCACTAACGATATGTGGGAAGATATGAGAGAGGCTCTTGATAGCGCGGTGGAACAGGTCTCCGAATTGTTTGACGAAACCTGGACCTACTTCAGCGAGTAAGCTTTAAGGGGCGGGGGCGGTCAGCTTTTCCCGGCCGCCCATGCTCTCTCGAATGCTTTTCTCCGTGGGAAGCATCAAGAGAGAGCCGTACCTCCATTGACCTGGCCTGGAAGGCCCACTGCCAAGTGGGCCTTTGTCTTTTGGGGGTTTTCATCCCTC
The DNA here is from genome assembly GCA_007125915.1 of Syntrophobacteraceae bacterium. Lineage (GTDB taxonomy): Bacteria > Desulfobacterota > Syntrophobacteria > Syntrophobacterales > Syntrophobacteraceae > SLCH01. The sequence continues at coordinate 5,494 of SLCH01000004.1, read as the reverse complement.
TCCAATGCCTCACGGTGGACTTCAAAGCACTCCGCACTCTTCCTTGGGTCCGGTTTTTTCCGCCACGGGTTGCCTCTGCCCGTTACTGAGTTCGGCAGGCTTTCCATTATGTTTTTTCTCATTCGACAAAGACAAGCTTGCAAGAAATACTCTTGAGATCGCATGTTTTGCCTGTATCTTCCATATCCAGGGAAAGGTGATTTCAAAATGATTTAGACTGATGATCATACCGGTGGTTTTTGCCGGGGAAGAAGGTGCTTTGAAATAATATTGGATGAACAGGGCAAAAGAGTGCCTGTGAACGGACAGGTGCAGTCTGACACCAAGCAGGGGCCTGGGGAATGAGCACATGGTTGAGGAAGTGTCGTTTGGGGGTGGTTTTTTTGCTTTTGAGTGTCGGCCTGGGGATTGCCTTCTGGCAGCCCCTTTCCCCCCAGGATTTGATGAGCTGGGCCGCAGGTCTCACCCTGCACCCGCTGACCATTGTGGCCCTGGTGATTCTGCAGGTGCTTCTCCATGCCTTCGCACTGCCCGGTTCGCTCATGCTTTGGGTTTTCGCCCCTCTTTTCACGCCTCCTGTGGCCACGTTTCTTCTGACCACTGGCAGTGTGTTGGGCGCATTGGCCGCCTATGCCTTTGTCCGCTGGATTGGGACAGACTGGCAGCCGGGAACCCGTGGGGAAGGAATGTTGAAAGTTCTGGAAAAGCGCCAGGATTTTTTGACTCAGCTTATTTTCAGGGTGCTGCCGGGCTTTCCTCACTCGGTCATGAATTATGGCGGGGGGATGCTCCGTTTGCCCCTGAAAACCTATCTGGCAGCGGCCACTTTGGGGCTGAGCATCAAATGGCTGGTTTATGCCAAGGCTGTGCATGCGCTTTTTGCAGCTGGTGCCGAAGGGGAAGCCATCGACTTTGGGCATCTTCTGCCATTGATTGTCCTCACCTTGTTGCTGGCTCTCGGAGCCATTTTTCGAAAGCGACTCATGGCAGGATGAACAGCCGGCGTGATCATGGGAGAAATATCCATCCCAGTGTGACTGCTGCAAAGGTTAGAGCGATGAGCACTAAAAGTCCGTCCTGGGCCACCAGTGAGAGTCCGAAAGTGGTGAGTGCCAAACCGGCGATGGTGGCGGAAAAGGGCACCAATTCCATGACCGGCGTGAGCAGCGCAATGATCAGGCACACTATGGCGATGAGATGAGTGCCGACGCTGCGGACGAGAAAGGTGAGGCGCGGGCGCACCCAGCGATCGATAAACCGTGTTTTGGGCTGCAGCCATCTGAGAGCCTTGTTGATTCGATCTCCAGACACGGATCGTCGCAGGAGCCATTGGGGCAGCCAGAAATGTTTTCTTCCGGACAACAGCTGCACAGCAATCAAAATGACAAAAATTGACATGGTTGTGGGCATGCCCGGTATGCCGCTCAGGGGAGAAGTGAGAATGATTCCCACAAGCAGCAGCAAGGGACCAAAGGACCTCCTGCCGATGGTTTCCACGACGGTTTTCAGGGACACTCGCTCCTGCTCGGAAGCCAGTTTGGCGATGTGATCGAAAATCTGCTGGAGGTTTTGAATGTCTCGAGCCATTTATCCGCATTTCTGAAAAAGTGGTCTCATGCCACCTGGGCTGGCCTGAGTTTTGGGGCGGGCCTGGGCCTGTTCGGCTGTTGAGGGGCTACGGGAAACTGCCACTCTGGAAAAACCCAGTACGAAGTATTTTTGAATTGCAAGTGAATTGCAAGAAAACAGGGCAAGGGTTCTTTCCCACCTCAACTCACGCCTGTCACCCATCATAAGGCTTTTTCCTTCTTGTTTCACCCTTTAAAGGACACGGCTGAGAACGCACTGAACGGTTTTCTGAATGAGTTCCCGTTGAACTTCTTTTGTTGTCAAACCCGGGGCGTGCAATGCACGAAGTGGCACCAAATCCCAGACAACCAAGCCCTGTTCGCATATTTCCAGCTTGGTCCACATCGGGTTCATCTGCGGTAATTGTCTCGTCCGTGGTCTGGGTCATCTCGCCTGCGTGATCAATGCGATCAAGCAGGAAGCGCCGTCTCGTTTCAACGGTGTCAAATACACATGGAAATAAGCAGAAGCACCAAAAAAAAGAGGGTAGGGGAATTTGCAGGCTGTCATTTAGGATCCCTGCACCGATCAATGCTCATGTGGCTGCAAGCGAATAGACACATCACATCAGGTGGGAAAGAAGCGCGGTAGCGAGGCTGAAGTAGATGAGAAGACCCGTGATGTCCTTGATGGTGGTAATGAAGGGTCCGGATGCCGCTGCGGGATCTGCGCCAAGCCTGCTCATCACCCATGGAATCCCGAAACCGATCATGGATGCCAGTGTGCATGTGAGGGCCATGGCGAGGAAGACCACCAGCCCTATCATCATCTCGCCTTGCCAGACCCAAGCGACGAGGCCTGCTCCCAGTCCGCTGATAGCCCCAATAGTGAACCCCGTGAAGGCCTCCTTAACCATCGCCCCGACGATGCGTCTATCCAACTCGATGTGGCCGAGGACGAGGCCGCGCACGAAGATGGTGGATGACTGCGTCCCCACGTTCCCCCCCATATCCATCATGACGGGGATGAAGATTGCCAAAGCTACCACCGATTGGAGAATCTCTTCGTACTGACCAATTACTCCACCGGCGGTGAGACCTCCCACGAGAACCACAAGCAACCAGGGAAGACGCAGTTTCAAGACCTGCGGAATGGAGGCCCGGAGGATACGTTCGCTTCGCAGCATCTCCGCGTCGGCAACCGAGAGACCCGCGGTGATGAAGATGTCTTCGGTCGCCTCCTCTTCGGCGGCGTCCATGGCGTCATCCACGGTAACGATTCCGAGCAGATGCCCCCCATCGTCGATCACAGGAATCGCAAGGTAGCTATAGCGCTCGAACAGTTTCGCCACATCCTCCTGGTCGGTGTCAGCCGTAACTGCCACGAAGGAGCGGTACATGATGTCGGCGACTGTCTGTTCGTCCTTGCTTCCGAGGAGCGTACGAAGTGAGAGCACACCCACCAGTCGGTGTTCCGCGTCACAGACGTAAGCGTAGTAGATGGTCTCCGCATCCGTGGGTGCCTGCCTCCTGAGCTCGGCAATGGCGTCCTTGACCGTCAGGTCTTCTCGCAGAGCGACAACATCGAGCGTCATCCGGCCGCCGGCGGTGTCCTGCGGATAGGCGAACAACTCGCTAATCTCCTTGCGCTCCGGTTCCCTGATCAACCGAAGGACACGCCGTGCTCGCGGGAGTCCCATTTCATGCATGAGGTCCGCAGCGTCATCAGGAGCCATGTAAGCCATCACCTGCGCAAGGCGCTGATCGGAGAGGGGCTCGATGGAGCTTCTTCGGTCCTCGGGGCTCATGTGCTCGAAGAGCGCCGCGAGGTGTTCGTCATTGGCGACGCTCAGCAGCCTTTTACGCCCGGCCTCATCTGCCTCGGCAAGCCAAGAGACCACGTCGGCCGGATGCATCTCGGACAAGGCTTCCTGGACTGTCGCGGTTTCGTCTCTCTCGAGAGCCGTCAAGACTTTGTCAATCGTTTTATTCGTTTGTCTCTCGGACATGGGTTACCCCTGTTCGTTCTGTTCGCCTGATTCTCGGCAAATCATGTTTTCGCTGGCGTCGATCCAGCCAATGGCGAGATCGAGATCTTCGATTGGCCTTTAGCCTGACCGAACCGTCAAGAGCCCAAGCCGCCCATCTGATCCAGCGGGCTGAGGAAATCAAAACAAATACAAAAAATACTCTGAATCTATGAATCAAACCAGGAAGATTCAAGAGAGCATACGCCATCCTCATGCTCTGGTCTGAGTTGATTGAACATTCTCAATGAATCAGGAATGACCGCAAGTGTCCTATGGATATCGCATTGTAAAAATCTCATGGAATCCTCGCGGGCAAAGTCACGGAATCAGGTACCTCCACCGCTTCTATGGGATATCCTGCCCCAACTGTTCCCAGCAATCAAATGGAAATCGAAAACGCACGTAAAGGTTCCAGATCCAGTGATCGCTTGCTTTTTCGCGGCAAGGTCGGACACATTGGTCAGGCAACAGTAACGCTTCCCGCTTTCCGCCGGTTGATCCTGCGGCGCCGGCTTCCGGTCTTGAAGTTTTGTGGCTCGATACGGTTCAAAACGTGGCTTGTCAACAAGTTGGAGCAATTGCGGAAAAATTGTGTTATGGTGTGCCATGGCCTGATTCTCCTGTTGTGTTGGTGGGTTATGCGCAAAACCACTCTACTGCAAAAGGAGATTTCAGGCCTGTTTTCTGTTACTTAACCGGACAGCAGTGACGAAAATGAAAGGTGATCTTTCTTTAGTATCTTTATAAGCGACATCCTGAGGTGATTATGAAAATATTTCTTTATGTCCTGATTACTGTTTGTGGCTTCATTATTGGTTTCGTCTCAAGCACTTATGCCGGCGATGGTCGGAATGGTCTCGCGTATCTCCATAAACTGCCTCCTCTTTTAGATAGAGAACTTTTTTTTGATGACGCTGAAATTGATGGTGCAAGGCTTTCTCCAGATGGCAGGTCCATCATGTTCCGGCAGAGATTCAATGGCGCCATGAATATATGGGTCAAAAGCATCGAGGATCCTTTCGAAAAGGCAAGACCCATATCTGCCCATGGCCGGTCTGTGCAGCGTTTTTTCTGGAGCAGGGACAGCAGGCTTATTCTGTATGTGCAGGACCAGGGTGGAGATGAAAATTATAATCTGTATGCAGTGGATCCAGAAAGGGAGCCTGATCCTCATACCGGTGTGCCTGTTCCAAGGATCCTTACAGAGTACGAGGGGGTCCAGACCAGGATTCTATCCGTTCCCCGGAAAAACCATAAAGAGATCATAATTGGTATCAATGATCGCGATCCCGCTCTGCACGACGCTTACAGGGTCAATCTGGACACGGGAGAGCGGGAACTTGTCTTTGAGAATACCCATGACATTATAGGCTGGACCTTTGATGATTATGGAAATCTTCGTTTTGTTTCCAGGCAGACCCAGGATGGTGGATCTGAGATTCTCATGGTTAAGAATGATGAAATTGTGCAGGTCTACCGGATCCCTTTTGGGGAAAGCGCGGCGATTGCAAGATTTCATGAAGATAATGAACGGGTATACATGGTGACCAACAAAGGTGATGATGTTGACCTTTCCAGGTTGGTCATTTTTGATCCTGAAACCGGTCAGAAAGAGCTGGTGGAAAAGGATCCCGAAGGGGAAGTTGACTTCGGCGGTGCAATTTTTTCAGAAGTCAGTCATGAGTTGCTGGCCACATTTTATGTTGGCGACAGGATTCGGATATATTTTCACAACAGCCTGTTCAAGAATGACTATGAAAAAATAAGGGAGCAGATTCCAGAGGGAGATATCCAGTTTAGATCAAGAAGTGATGATGAGGATACCTGGTTGATCGTAGTCAGTCAGGATATTGATCCGGGCAGTGTGTACGTTTATGACCGCAATGCTGAAAACAT
>SLCH01000014.1 GCA_007125915.1 Syntrophobacteraceae bacterium | reverse complement strand
GGCCGGACCAGGGATTGCCATTGGCGTGGGCGCTTCCCAGGATGGGTCTTAAACCGGCGGGGGCCATGCCCGCACCCACCAGGCTGGCGCGCATTCCGCGCACATTGTCCACGATTTTCACGCCCCTTGGGCAGTTGGTCTGGCACATGCTGCACGTGGAACAGGCAAAGAGAATGGTTTCGTCTTCAAAACCCTCCATTCCCATTTGCCCAAGGCGCTGCATGTGCCGAATGTTGAATTTTTCACTGGTTTCACCGGGTACGAGCCGCCAGGGGCACAGGTTGGTGCACAAACCGCATTGCATGCACCAGTTGAGCGTTTCGCCCCCCATCTCGGCAATGTATTCTCTCATCTCCAGAGACACGATTTTGGGTTCCATAAGTTTAACTCCTTAGCAGTGACCCTTTGCCCCCTGTGGGGCGGGGAAGGCCATTGACCCATGGGCTGAAGAAGGTGCCTTCTCAGAATCCTTTGTAGGGATTGGGGCCCAGCTCCTGAAGCCGATCGGCAAAGGCATCGAGAATTCGAGGCAGCTGGGTGTAGTCGGCGATGGAAACCTGTTCCACGCGGACCCTCTCCGATTCGAGCACCAGGCGGTTGAGGGTTTCCTGGATTTTGGACATGCGGATGTCGGCCAGTTCACTGCCCTTGATGAAGTGGCACTGGTAATCGTCACCGTGCCGGCATCCCAGCAGAAGGATCCCGTCAATGCCCTTGGAGAGAGCGTCGGCGATCCAGATGAGGTTGATGGACCCCAGGCACCTCATGGAAATGGTCCTCAACCATGCATTGTATTTGAGTTTCCGAATACCGGCCATGTCAAGGGCGGGATAAGCGTCGTTTTCACATGCCAGCACCAGAATGCGCGGTTTTTCTTCGTATTCATCGGGCACATGCATGCTTTTGATGACATTTCCAATCATGCCCACAGAATAGTTTTTGAAGGAAATGATCCGTTCCGGGCAGGCTCCCATGCACACACCGCACCGGCGGCAGCGGGTGGGGTTGGGAAGGGGGTTGGCTTTTTCATCCTCGTTAATGGCCCCGAAGGGGCATTCCTCCGTGCATCGTTTGCACTGAGTGCACCTCTGCATGAAAAATTCCGGGTAGCTCAAATCTCCCGATCGGGGATGCAGGGCTTTGCCTTCAGGGATCATCTCCACACACTGGATGGCCTTCAGGGCCGCTCCCGTGGCATCGGTCATGGCCGCGGCATAATCCATGGGCGCACGGACCGTGCCCGCGGGAAAGATTCCCGTTCGCCTGGATTCGTAGGGAAAGCAGATGAAGTGAGAGTCGGGAAAACCGTATTTCAGGGTGGGCAGTTCAGGGCCCTGCCGATACTGGAGGTTGAGAATGTTGGAGACGCGTATGGTGTCCACGGGAATGGGGGCCTCCTCCCCCTCCTGGGGTGACTGGGCCATGAATGCTTTGCCGAAGGCGGTGGTGGGCACCATGCCCGTGGACAGAACCACCAGATCGACGGGTTCGGTCATGATGGGCGAACCCGTGAGCACGTCATCGGCGGAGAGGATCAGCTGCCCCGAACCATCATCCTCGATGCCGGTGACCGTCCCCCGCACAAAAAAGGCGCCGTCCTTCTGAAGCTGCTTGTAAAGAAGCTCGTAGGTGCCGTGGGCTCGAATGTCCCTGTAGAAGATGTAGACAACGCTTTCGGGGTGAGCTTCCTTAAAATAGCGTGCCTGCTTCAAGGCCTCCACACAGCAGGCGGCGGAACAGTAGGGGAGGTGTTCGGGGTCTCTCGAGCCCGCGCAAAGGATGAAGGCAACGCTTTGAACGGGAGCTTCCGAAGAGGGTCTCTTCACCGCGTCAGTCCTGAACATCTCTTCCAGCTGGGGGGCGGTGATCACGTCGGCGTGGCCGCCGAACCCGAGGTGTGACAGTTTTTCAGCAGCATAGGGAACGGAACCGCTGGTGAGCACGATGGCTCCCGCCCTTTCCTGGACCTCATTTCCCCCGTGCATGATGTGGACATCGAACATGCAGGGGGCCCCGGTGACCTGCGAAACCTGAGCTCCTGTGTAGATTTTCAGGTTTTCCATGGTGGAGAGGGTTTCGATCTGCTGCTGCAGGTCGAAAGGGTGCGGTGACTCGTAGGGGGGGAGGTGTGGCGGCAGTTTGAAGACCTGTTTGGCATAGCCGCCCAGTTGTTCTTCCTTCTCCACCAGGACCACTTCATACCCTGCCCTGGCCGCTTCCCGCGCTGCGGTCATTCCCGCGAGTCCTCCGCCCACCACGAGAATCGTTTTGCTCAGGTCTTCCACCGTGAAGGGATCTGGAGGAGTGGATTCCCTTGCCCGGACGATGCCCATGCGCAAATGGTCTTCGGCCATCATTAGGGTGTCTTCGTCCTGGGGCGCGTGTGACCAGGCCACCTGCTCTCTGAGGTTGACCCGCTCCAAAACCTGGTCCTCGGGAAAAGAGAACACATCGGTCATGACTCGCGGAGAGCAGGCGGCGATGACAACAGCGTCCACCGCACCGTCCGCAATGTCCTGCCGGATGGAGTCCACTCCTTCCTTGCTGCAAAGAACGGGGTTCTGACGGCAGACGGGAACGGAGTACTCCGATGTGGCCACATGGGCCAGCCCCTGGATGTCCAGGGCATCCCCGAGGCCGCAGCCCGAACAAATATAGACACCGATTTTGTCACTCATGGTTTTACCTCCCGCACGTGGCTTGAATGGCTTTGAGAACGGCCGCCGTGGCATCCTGCACGCTGGTGGCAACATCCGTGGGGCGGCAGGTGCACCCTGCGCCGATGATGCCT
>SLCH01000260.1 GCA_007125915.1 Syntrophobacteraceae bacterium | reverse complement strand
CGCCGCGGGGAGAAGGAAGGCATTCTCTCCCTGCATGTTTTCCTTTCGGAACGGGATGCCCTGGAGATCCTCGCTCAACTTTTTATCAAAGGCAGCACTCCGGCTTCGCTTCAGGTTCATCGGGCCATGGAAGACGGTTATCGCAGGCTTCTGGCTCCATCTCTTGAAAACGAAGCCAAACGGGAGGCCAAAGAACGTGCAGACGGAGAAGCAATTGCCGTGTTTGCCGATAATTTGAGAAACCTGCTCATTGCACCACCCCTCGGATCCAAGGGTGTTCTCGCAGTGGACCCTGGCTTTCGGACGGGTTGCAAGCTGGTGTGCCTCGATCCCCAGGGGAAACTCCTGCATCATGAAACCATTTATCCCCATTCAGGGGAGAAATCTGCCTTAACCGCCGCCCACCGGCTGCTGGAATTGGTGCAAGGATTCCAAGTGGAAGCCATTGCCATAGGAAACGGAACGGCGGGAAGAGAAACGGAGACCTTTGTGCGTGCTTTGAATTTACCCGCAACGGTTCAGGTTTTGATGGTCGACGAAAGCGGTGCCTCCATCTATTCCGCCTCTGCAGTGGCCCGTGAAGAATTCCCTGACCATGACGTGACCGTTCGTGGTGCTGTATCCATCGGGCGAAGGCTCATGGATCCCCTCGCCGAACTGGTCAAAATCGAACCCAAATCCCTTGGTGTTGGACAATACCAGTACGATGTGGATCAGGGGAATCTGAAAAAGCGCCTGGATGATGTGGTCATGAGCTGTGTCAACGGGGTGGGTGTTGAGGTGAACACCGCAAGCGTCCAGCTTCTGACCTATGTCTCGGGGCTCGGCCCGCAACTGGCCAGAAACATTGTGGCCCGAAGGGATGCTTTGGGACCTTTTCAGTCCAGAAAAGAACTCCTCAAAGTGCCCAGACTGGGACCCAGAGCCTTTGAACTGGCCGCCGGCTTCCTGCGCATCGGCGGTGCCTCAAATCCCCTCGATGCCAGCGCTGTGCATCCCGAATCCTATCCCGTTGTGGAAGCCATGGCCGCTGACCTGAAGTGCACCGTTGCCGATCTCATGAAAGATGAGAAACTGAGAAATGGAGTGGAATTGCATCGATACGTCACAGAGAGAACGGGTCTTCCGACCCTCAAAGACATCCTGGAAGAACTGGCCCGGCCCGACCGTGATCCACGGCGCGCTTTTGAAGTGTTCACCTTTGCAGAGGGAATTGAAAGAATTGAGGACCTGCACCCGGGGATGAAACTCCCGGGAATTGTGACCAACGTGACGGCCTTTGGAGCCTTTGTGGACATCGGTGTGCACCGCGATGGCCTTGTGCACGTGAGTGAGCTCTCCGACCGCTTTGTTTCCAATCCCCTTCAAGTGGTTCGAGTCCAGCAAAAGGTGATGGTGAGGGTCACAGAAGTGGATTTGCAGCGTAAACGCATCTCCCTGTCCATGAAGTCTCCTGCGTAAAAAGAGGAGGGGAGGGGAGGGAAACCCGGGGGTCCAGGAGAACCCTTCAAGCAGGGGAAGACCGGAAAAGATTTCAGTTCGGGACGGGGCTTTATGGGGAGTCCTTTTAACAAACGATGGCAGTGAAATCGAAAAGGGTCCAGGAACAACGATGATGGCAGGTGAAAAAAATAAGCCAATCGGTGGGGCAGACCAATTGGCTTATGAGGAGGAAAGAGATTTTTGATCTTGGGGCTTGGCATAATTTCTTTGCAAGTTGTCTGCCAGAAAAGGAGAGAAAGCTCAAGGTGTTAATATTTCAGGCTAAACATCACAATGGCGCGGGCAATCCGAAACCTCCCTCTCCCTCGACGGCGCTATTTCCCCCACAAAACACGCCTCAATGCCGCCAATTCCCGCCATTGCTTTCTCAGGGTGGCGGGAATGAGGCCATTTTCATAAGGGTCTTCTGATAAGGGTCTTCTGACGAATCTTCACGATGAACCAAGAAGGTGCTCGGAAGGAATTTCATCGAGAAAGCGGCTGGGAGGCATCCATTCCCCCCTGCGCATGCGTGAAAAGGTGATGTGCAGGAAGTCGGAAGCACGGGTCATGGCCACGTACATCAACCGGCGTTCCTCCTCAATGGCGTCTTCCCTGTCGTCTTCTTCGAGGAGGTTCACGGAACGGTGGTGGGGGAGTACCCCCTCTTCCACCGCCACAAGAAAGACGACTTTGTATTCGAGCCCTTTGGCCGCATGAATGGTCGAAAGTCTGATGCCGTTTTTTTGTTCCGACGCATCCTGATCCTCTCTCAAAAGGGCTGCATCCTCCAGATATTCGGCAATGGTCGCCTTCTGGGAGGCGTCAAAAACCATCTGCTGGATGTTTTCCATGCGTCCCGCTGCATCGTCAGGACTCTCCGCAAAGGATCGCACATACTCCCCATAGTCCACTTCTTCCATGACTCTTTGCAATGCATCGGAAGGTTTTTCCCCGGACAGGGATTGGAGCAGACGGAGCAGCGCCTCCAGGGCGGCTGATGTTTTTTTGGGAAGAACCTTCTTTTCAACGGCCTTCCAGGCCGCCTCTTGAAGAGAAAGGTTCCTGTCTTTGTATTGAAGGATCTTGTTCATTGCCCCCGGGCCAATGGAGCGCCGGGGCACATTGATGATCCTCTCAAAGGAGACGTCATCTTTACCATTGACGGCGCAGATGAGGTAGCAGTTGAGGTCCTGAACCTCGCGGCGCTGAAAAAAACCCTGAGCTCCCACCATGGTGTAAGGGATGCGTTCCTGTCGCAGGGCCCGTTCAAAGGGCAGGGAAGTGAACTTGGTGCGATAGAGTATGGCGATTTTTTCAAGGGGAACTCGTCTGAGCTGGATGTAGTCCCAGCACTTCTTCGCCACCCACGCAGCCTCGAGACCATCGGTTGGAAACTCGGCGACCTGAATGGGCTCTCCCTGGCGACGGCTATAACACTTTTTATCAATTCGCCGGGCATTGAATGAGATGAGGCCGTCCGCCGCCGCCACAATTTGCGCTGTGGAGCGAAAATTTTCCTCGAGCCGAAAGACCTTGGCCTGGTCATATTTTGCGGGAAAATTGATGAAGTGTCTTGGGTCGGCTCCACGGAATTTGTAAATGCTTTGGTAATCATCACCAACCACTGTCAGATTTCCATTGAGCACCAGCAGGTCCACAATCTGGTTTTGAATGTCGTTGGAGTCCTGGAACTCATCGATGAGGATGTAGTCAAAAGAGTTTTGGTAGTGAAGCCGAATCTCCGGGAATCTATTCAAAAGATCTCGAGTCAGAAGCAAAATGTCGTCAAAGTCCACCGAATTGCTCTGCTCCAGGGATTCATTGTAAAGTCGAAAAATTTCACCCTTTCTGGGCAATCGGCCACTGTGCCGAATAAAATTGAGGGGATCTCCAGAATTTTTGGCATTGGAAATCATGGCCGCCGCCCCCGACAGGTACTTGCGGTCAAGATCCAGTTCCGCAAGAGTCTTTTTCAGGTGGGCTTTTTGTTGCGACTCGTCATGAATGAGGAGGGGTTTTGCGTAACCGAGGAGATCACAGTGTTCCTTGAGTATTCTGAAACAGGCACTGTGGAAGGTTCGAATCCATGGAAAATCGGTGGGAGACCTGCCCGTGGCTATGCCGACGCGGCTTTTCATCTCCCCCGCGGCCTTGTTGGTGAAGGTGATGGCCAAAATCCTGGCGGGATCAAAACCCTTTTCATTGATGAGGTGGGCGATTTTGGTGGTGAGGGTTCTTGTTTTCCCGCTCCCGGCACCCGCCGTGACAATGGCTGGGTTGGAGGTGTATTGGACGGCCGCCCTTTGAGAGGAAGAGAGGTCGAAAGTGGACATGCTGCAAACTCCTTGGTGAACGATGGACACGGATTTCATGAGCACCCACGTTTATTCCAAAAATCTTCCGGAGAGGCAAGGTCAAAGGGTAACTTCTGGGCATCTGGCCCCTTGCGCGGTCCCCCCTGGTTGCGTTGTGCCCGGGTCTCTGGTATTTTTATTTTCTTGCTGAATTTGGAAACTTGGAAAAAGGTGGGAAATCATTGGGGGCTCATGTTTCCCATATTTCCCATAAAGAATCAAAGGATCATCGCCCTGTGGACAACTCCTTTCTTTGGGAGCACACACCTTCCATTGACGGGAAGGTGTGCTGCAGGGTTCAGACGTATGAAAGGAGCGCAGTGCCATCATGGGAGAGACCACTTCCAACCGTGAACAAAATGTTCTGATGCAGATTCAGAACAGCAAGAATCCTCAGCAGGCCATCACCGTGGTGGTGAACCAGGAAGAAAGTTACGCCGAAACCCAGGGCTTGAGGATGCTCTTCAACGTGGATGAAATTCGTGTGGATTTGCAGGAAATCCTCTCCTCATTGCAGCAAACGGCCATGGTGCTTTCCTTTCTTCTGGAAACCATGTCCGCGGGGCATGAGATGGGCTTGCCCTATGCCTACCAGGACGTATTTGAGTATGAGGGAGTCAGGTACAGCCTGAAAAAAGAGGAAGGGCATCGAGTGCTGAAGCGATTGCAATGAAGGGTCTTCCCCAATCCTATGGGATTATATTCCAGGAGAACGATGACCTCATCTCATGGGATTCTTTGGGGAAAAAAATTTCTTGCGGCTTGCTATGAACTGAAAGATCGTCTCCAGGCAAGAGGCCTCGGCGGTTGAGTTTCAGTGGGCCTTGGCCAGAAGGACCGAACCCTCATTGTGCGCATGGGGAAGAACAGGCCATCCCATTGACCTGACCCGTGGCGCTCTGAAATACTGATTTCTCCATAAGTCAAAAACCCTTGAAATCACTAAGATTGCTGAGCCCATCAATGAGTTGACACCATTCAAAATCCCTGGTATTTTTGCGTTCTTCCGGCCGAATTTCACCGGCCCGGACCCTCTTGAACGACTCATTCATTAACGCACCACCATTCTCTGGAGGAGAGCTTTATGAAGAAAACGCTCTTTTTTGCGCTGGCATTGCTGCTCACTTTTGGAACTGCTCATGCATCTGAAAAGATCAGGATTGGCCTCATGGGTCCCATGACAGGATCCTGGGCCAGTGAAGGTGCGGAGATGAATCAGGTGGTCACCCTGCTGGCCGAGGAGCTGAACGCAGGAGGCGGCATCTCGGGCAAGATGGTTGAAATCGTGATTGCTGATGATGGGGGAAATCCCCGCACGGCAGCCCTTGCGGCCCAGAGGCTTGCGACACAGGGGGTTGTGGCAGTCATCGGCACCTATGGTTCCGCGGTCACGGAAGCCACTCAGAACATATTTGACGAAGCGGGAATCGTACAGGTGGCCAACGGTTCAACAGCCATTCGTCTTTCAGAAAAGGGTCTTCCATATTTTTTCAGAACTTGTCCCCGTGACGACGAACAGGCCCGAGTGGCTGTGCAGAGCATAGAAAGCTTTGGAATCGAAAGACTGGCCATCCTTCATGACAACAGCACCTATGCCAGGGGGCTTGCGGACGAGGCGCGTCAGCTCCTGGCTGACAACCCGGGCATAGAAATCGTTTTCTTCGATGCTTTGACTCCCAGGGAGCAGGATTACACGGCCATTCTTACCCAGATGAGGCGATCCAATCCTGATCTTGTGTTTTTCACCGGTTATTACGGTGAAGCAGGACTCCTTTTGAGACAAAAGAGGGACATGAACTGGGATGTGCTTTTCATGGGGGGAGACGCAACCAACAATCCCGATCTGGTTCGGACTTCGGGTGTGGCCGCTGCCGCCGGTTTCTACTTCTTGAGCGCTCCTCTGCCACAGGATCTTCCCGGTCAAGAAACCAAAGCTTTTCTGGAGTCTTTCTCCCAAAAGCATGGCAATCCTCCCAACTCCATTTACGCGGTGCTTGCCGGTGACGGCTTCCGTGTGGTGACCGAGGCCATAGCCAGGACCAATTCCACCGATGCAGACAAAATATCGGATTATCTTCGAAATGAACTGACAGGATTCCCCGGGCTCACGGGCGAAATTTCATTCAATGAAAAAGGAGATCGGGTGGGAGAGGTCTATCGGCTCTACCGAGTGGATGATGCTGGGCAATTCGTTCTCCAACCCTAGGCGTAGCACCCTTCCCGGTTTGAAGAACAAATTCGAGAGGCGAGAAATCGTGAGGGCACAGTTTTCGTGAACTCGGATGATTTCTCGCCTTTGGCACGAAATGGGCCATGATTGGACACTGGCGTCATGCAGTGTGCCATTTTCCGAGGAGTCTTGGATTGCATTCTCAGGGAAGGAGCAAGTCCTTGTGCATAATGGTCCATGCGGGCAGTTGGACACGGCACCTGTTGCAGCGCATCAAAGAGAGCAGCGGTTGATGGCAGTGTTAAACGACCAAAATATTCCGGAAGGCCCCACAGACATGATTGGACCCATTTCCTCATGGAACAGTTTCTTCAGCAATTGACCAACGGATTGGCGGTGGGTAGCATCTACGCCCTGATCGCTCTGGGCTACACCATGGTTTATGGTGTGCTGAAACTCATCAATTTTGCCCACAGCGAACTGGTCACCCTGGGGGCTTATCTGGGACTCACACTCCTGACTTCCTTTGCCCTCACAGACCGAATGGGACCTCTCCTGGGCATTCTCCTTCTCGCAGTCATGGTCATGGGGCTCATTGCTCTGGTGGGGGCCATGCTGGACCGTGTAGCTTACAGGCCCCTTCGCCAGTCACCTCGCCTCTCCGCCGTTGTTTCCGCACTTGGAGCCTCCATTTTCCTTCAAAACACCATCATGCTCATCTATGGAGCCCGCTTTCTCAACTACCCGCACGATATCCTCCCCAAGATGACCATCCACATGATGGGAATCGATGTGCCCCTTGTTCGCATCCTCATCCTCTTCGTATCCCTGGTCATGATGGGCGGCCTGTTTTTCTTCATACAGAAGACAAGAATCGGCACTGCCATTCGAGCTGCGGCCATCGACCAGGGAGCGGCCAAGCTCATGGGAATCGACGTCAACCGCGTCGTTCTTCTGGTCTTTCTCGTGGGGCCGGCCCTGGGGGGCGCCGCCGGACTCATGCTGGGACTCTACTATGGCCAGATCAACTTCACCATGGGCTGGAGCTACGGCTTGAAAGCTTTCACCGCGGCCATCTTGGGGGGCATCGGCAACATTCCCGGAGCCATGCTGGGAGGTCTTTTGCTTGGAGTGATTGAAGCCATGGGAGCCACCTACATTTCATTTGCCTGGAAAGACGCCATAGCCTTTCTGGTGTTGATCCTCATTCTCATTGTTCGCCCGACGGGGTTGCTGGGCGAGCGGGTTGCAGAAAAGGTATGATCCAGCCAAAAACCATTGCGCTCATTATCACCACAGGCATTCTGGTGAGCCTTCCCCATTTTCTCAACCCCTACTGGGTGGATGTGCTCAACAACATTGGCATTTACGCCATTCTCGGGCTGAGTCTCAACATCATTGTGGGCCACACGGGCCTTTTCAATCTGGGTCATGCCTCTTTTTACGCCGTGGGAGCCTACACGGCTGCCATCCTGAACACAAAGTACCAGATTCCCATTCTCTGGCTGATTCCTGTGTGCGGCCTATCGGCGGGTCTGTTTGCCATGATCATCGCCCGGCCCATCATTCATCTGAGGGGCGACTACCTTTGCATTGTGACCATAGGGGTGAATGAGATCGTCCGCATCGCTCTCATCAACAACGTCTTCGGACTCACGGGAGGATCGAACGGTATCTTCGGAATCGACCGGCCCAACGTTTTTGGCATGACCATAAGAACTCCCATGGAGTTTTATTACTTGATTCTCGTGTTTGGGGCGGTGACCATTTTTCTTTTTCGTCAGCTGGAATATTCACGCTTTGGCCGGGCACTCAATTATTTGAGGGAAGACGAGACGGCTGCCGAAGGGAGCGGAATCAACACCGCTCACTATAAACTGGCTGCCTTTGTGGTGGGAGCCGTCTGGGCCGGAATGGTGGGAAACATCTATGCGGCCAAAATGACCATCATATCACCTGAATCCTTCGCCTTCTGGGAGTCCGTGATCATTTTTGCCATTGTGATCCTGGGCGGTTCCGGAAGCATTCCCGGCGTGATCCTGGGAGCGGTGCTCATTGTGGGGCTTCCCGAATTGTTCAGAGATCTGGCGAGTGCGCGCATGTTCTTTTTCGGTGCCGCCATGGTCGCCATGATGATCTTCCGCACCCAGGGCATACTTCCTCCACGGCCCAGACAATACGCTTTGCCTCAGAACCATGCAAGCGAGGAGGGGGGCAAGTGACCCTTCTCAGCGTCAGCCGCCTCACCAAAAGCTTTGGAGGCCTCATGGCCGTGAACTCCGTTTCCTTTGAGGTGGCTTCGGACTCGGTGGTGGGTCTCATCGGTCCCAACGGTGCGGGTAAGACCACCGTGTTCAACCTCATCACGGGCATTTACAGGGCCGACCAGGGAGAAATCCTTTTCAAAGACAAATCCATTGTGCGCCTTCCCACCCATCGCATCATCTCCCAGGGCATAGCGCGCACTTTTCAGACCATCAGGCTTTTTCAGAACCTGTCGGCTCTTGAGAACGTCCTCGCTGGATGCCACTGTCAGATGAAATCGGGAGTGATCGCATCCCTGTTTCACACTCCGCGGCAGCGCAGGGAAGAAAAGATGGCCCTTGAGGAAGCCATGGAGGCCCTCGCATTCGTAGGTCTTGACAGCAGTGCCATGCAACTGGCCAAGAATCTTTCTTATGGCAAGCAGCGCCTGCTGGAAATCGCGAGAGCGTTGGCCACCCGGCCCAGTCTCATTGTCCTGGACGAGCCCGCGGGGGGCATGAATGAATACGAAACGTGGCAGCTGGTGGCTCTCATTGAAAAAATGAAGGAAAGGGGGATCACTGTCCTGCTCATCGAACACGACATGAGCCTTGTCATGAAGGTTTGCGAAAACATCGTGGTTCTCGAGTACGGTTCCAAGATTGCCGAGGGTACGCCTGACGAAATAAAAACTGATCCCCGGGTCATCGAAGCCTACCTGGGCGTGGAAGAAGATGATTGATATGCTCCTGGAAATTGTGGACCTTCATGTCAGTTACGGAAACATCGAAGTCCTGCATGGAATCAATCTCAAAGTGGCCCAGGGGGAAATTGTCACCATTCTCGGGGCCAACGGCGCGGGCAAATCCACCACCCTTCTCACCATAAGCGGACTGGTGAGAGCAGCCAAAGGCGCCATATATTTTGACAAGACTCCCCTGCACAAGCTCCATGCCCACAAAGTGGTCAAGGAGGGCATTGCACAGGTTCCTGAAGGCCGAAGAGTGTTCGGAACGCTCACGGTGCAGGAAAACCTCAACCTGGGGGCTTTCGTGTCCAGGGATTCTGCCAGAGTCAAAAGGACCCGGGAGTGGATCCACCAGCTGTTTCCCATTTTGGCTGAACGGCGGCATCAGCTGGCGGGAACCCTCAGTGGGGGTGAACAGCAGATGCTTGCCATTGGAAGGGCTCTCATGAGCGAGCCGAGAATTCTGCTTTTGGACGAGCCAAGCCTTGGATTGGCGCCTCTGCTGGTGAAAACCATTTTTCAGACCCTTCGCCAGATCAATGAAACAGGTGTCACCGTCCTTTTGGTGGAGCAAAATGCAAGGGCCGCCCTCAAGCTGGCCAACCGGGGGTATGTGCTTGAACTGGGAAAGATTGTCCTGGAAGATGAGGCCAAGGCGCTGATTTCAAACCCCGAAGTTCAGCAGGCCTATCTGGGAGGCATTGCCTAGGACATTTCCGGCTTCATCCTGGCACCCTCTCACACACTCCTTTTCCCGCGATCTTTTCGAGCTGCCTTTTTCCAGTCAGGGCCGTATTTTCCCTTTTGTTTTCGATCCTGAGGAGAGCTCCTGCCTCCCGTTTCCTTCAAATGCCTTGCTTCCAGGAAAAAAGATCCAGGAGAGTGTGGCGCTGCTTTTTCCGGGGCGGCTTCTTTGATTTTTTCTTTCTTGCCCATGTGGGCCAGTTCCAGAAGCACGCTTTCCTTCAGTTGGGGTGCAAGAAGGTGTTCGGAGGGAAGGGTTTCCACGAGGAACATGCCCTGGCCGGCACCCCAAAAGGGGACACCGTTCCTCAGAGCGGAAAGGGCGTCGATTTCCAGCAAAATGGACTTGGGATCTCTTCTTTTGCCCACTCTCAGAGCCAGATCCCCATGAGCGAAGAGGGGCACAAAGGGTCTGCCGCCAGGTCGCAGTCCATGCTCCAGGGTGTTGAAATACGCTTTCCTCCCGCAGGCAAAGTGAAGCCTCAAAGGGACCTGAGAAAGGGGTTCCATGGGATGTGGCGAATAACCCTCGCGCAGGTGAAGGGTTCTGCCTTCAAGCCTTGCGGGAAACTCAATGCCGAGAAAGCCGATTTCATGGATATGGGATTCCCTGACGAATCGAAGGGAAGGATCCTCCTGAAGAGCCCAGTAAAATTCCTTCCAGGGCATGGTTCTGTCGGGGTTCCAGAAAAGGCCGTGCTCCTCGGGCGCATGGTGTAAAATGTAGGCGAGGGTTTTGGCGAGAGTGGAAGGTTTGTAGATGGCCATTTGTTAAACCTCGTCAACTTGAGTTGTGACGCACATTTTTTTGTGCTCACGGGTTTTTGTATGAAAATTTGTTTATATTTATCATTGAGAACAGTACAAAAAAAGCTTGGGGGTGTTTCAGAGGTCAGGATTTGAGGGTGGCCTGCTCTGGTTGACATAATATTCCTTATCGGACATGGGGGTCTAAGTTTTTTTCTCTTGACAGTCCACTACCTTTCCGGTACAAACACTCTCGTTGCTGCTGAGCGGGAATAACTCAGTGGTAGAGTGCAACCTTGCCAAGGTTGAAGTCGCGGGTTCAAATCCCGTTTCCCGCTCCACTCAATGCAAGTCCCGAAGGGTGGTGAT
>SLCH01000130.1 GCA_007125915.1 Syntrophobacteraceae bacterium | reverse complement strand
TCAGGATTGGGAGCCGCACCCACAATGGCCGCAAACCCCGGGGCACTCCCGTCCACAAACTCGATGCCGCGCTTCCTCATGACCGTGTCGTCCGCGGCGCCCAGCCAGATCTTGCCGCTGTCCAGATCGCACTCTTCACTCTGCAGGTAGAAATGGGGATCTTCCACATAGCGAATGGCTTCCACCACCTCTTCCACCAGGATGGTGGCCATGCCCGCATCCAGAGTGTGTCCCAGGTAGGGCACATGGATGGGCCCCTTGAGATGGGGGGGCAGCAAATCCCGGCAACGGTTGAAAACCTGCTCCGCATCCCCGAGCTTCTCCACTTTGATGCCCAGAATGGAGTAGATGATGGGCAGGTAGTAGGCGGTGTTGGGAAAGGCAAGGGGCTGGTTGGGCCCGTACTTGTCCATGGCCTGCCTGAATTGCCCTTCGGCCTTGGAAAATATATTGTAAGCGCCTTGAATGGCAGCAAAAGCCACTAACCTCGACATGACTCACTCCTCTTCTTAAGGACTTTTCCTTTCAAATGGCTCGCGCGCACGTCGGCTTCCCGCCGACATTCCTTTGAGCGCAAAGCACCCCTGAAGAACACAACCAGGGGCAAAGCTCCAAACTTTTGACCTTGTCTCCATCAGGACCTGCGATCTTCCATGCTGAAGAGCTTACGTTCACGTTCACCCATGATGCCCAGAGCTTGCCTTTTCTTGTCGATGTGGCTGATCATGAGCCGTGCCATCTCGAGAGGATCGGTGGTGAATCCCCACTTGCCGAAACCCTCTTTTTCCAGGCCCTCGAAAAGATGTTGGTGAAATTTGGTGCCCTCAATGATTGGAAATGTCACTCCGAAGATGGTGTAGACACCCGAGGCCACGAAATACTGACCGATGCAGATGGCTTTTTCACTCATGTATTCGGGAGCAGCACCCGCCACGGGAAGATCGGCGATGGAATCCCCAAGTCCGCCCGTGCGCACCATTTCCGCGCAGGCAATGAGTATGCGGGAGTTGTCCACGCAGGATCCCAGACTCAAAACGGGGGGAATGCCCACTGTCTCGCACACTTCCCGAAGTCCATCGCCGGCGAGCACGGCCGCATCGGGTTTCATGAGGCCCGCTTTGGCCAGGGAGATCTGGGAGCAGCCCGTCTGAACCACCAGGACGTTGTTTCGAATGAGTTCCTTGACCAGTTCCACGTGCACATAATCCTGCTTGACCCTGGGATTGGTGCAGCCCACCACTCCGGCCACGCCCCGAATGCGGCCGTTGATGATGTTCTCATTCAAAGGGGTGTAGGACCCCCTGAAAGTTCCCCCCAGCATGTAGTTGACATATTCATGGGAGAAACCGTGCACGCCCAGGTCCTTGCGATGAGGGATTTCCACCCTGGCGGGCCGGCGCTGGTAACGGTCGATGGCCATCCCCACGATGTTGTCCGTGCATTCCCTGGGTGTGTGCTCATGAAACTCCACGTGGGTGGCGCCGTCAATGCGTGCCCTGGGATTGGTGGTGAAAAACTTGGTGCCGTAGCACTCGGAAAGGTTGGAAAGAGCCTGCATGATGCACTGAACATCCACGGCCATGGCGTCCACGGCACCCGTGACGATGACCGCTTCGGTGCTCATGAAATTGCCCGCATGGGGAATGCCGTGCCTTCCCAGGACTTCCGCACCGGAGCAGCACATGCCCAGGAGATTTATTCCCGAGGCACCCGCGGCCCTGGCTTTTTCAACGAGGGACGGGTCATTCACCGAGGCGATCATGGATTCGAAAAGATTGGGTTCATGTCCGTGGACGATGATGTTGACCTGATCCTCCTTGAGGTAGCCCATGTTCACGCCGGCCACGTGGGGCTTGGGGGTGCCGAAGAGAATGTCGGATATCTCCGTGGCCACCATGGAGCCCCCCCAGCCGTCGGCCAGGGCCGTGCGGGAGCACTGTTTGACAATGTTTTCGTAGTCCTGGTCCACTCCCATGTGAGACCGGTGCATCATTTCCATGATCTCACGCATGGCGCCACGGGGCACCAGCCCATGCTTTCTCCACAATTCCAGGGTCTTGGCGGGAACACGCTTGGCAAAAGGAATTTCCCCTTCCACCTGCGTGTAGGTCCTTTCCAGTTCCGCATAGAGCTCCTCACCCACGGCCCGGATATCTTTGCCTTCCGTCTCGATGCCGATGCTCTCAGCCACGCTGCGCAGCTTCACTTCATCGGTTATTTTGTAGTCCTGGATCTTTCCCCGGAGCACGTCTCGGAACAAATCGAGCATGGTCATGCCATGGTCCGTGTGCGACGCTCCCCCCGATGCCACCATGCGGGCAAAATTTCGAGCAGCGATGGTGTCGATGGTGGCCCCGCAAACGCCCACTTTCGAGTAGGGATCTTTTGAATTGAGGCGGCAAGGCCCCATGAAGCAATGCTTGCAGCAGGCGGAATCGGCACCGATGGGGCAGGCCTTCATTTCGGCTGCCCTCTGAAAAGCCGTTTCCACTCCTTCCGATGCTCCCTTCTGGAGCATTTGTATGGTGGACTCACACGTGGTCATGTCTCTGAAATTATATTCTTTTTTCTTCTTTTTTTCTTCCGACATTCTGCACCTCATTTCCCCTTCCTGGGGTTATTTTCAATATGCGGCCAAACACCGCGCGGGCACAATGCAAAACCTTTTTGCCCTTTCCCGGGGCCCGGGTTCATTGCATTTTCTGAATGTAGTTCTTCACCAGCTTGACCGCTTCGGGATGCCTCAGGACCACCACATCGGCTCCAGCCAGCAGGAGATCCACGGCCGTGATGGCCTCCATGATGACGCCTCGCTGCATAGGATCGCCCAAGTGGGGAGCTTCCTCGGCACTC
>SLCH01000246.1 GCA_007125915.1 Syntrophobacteraceae bacterium | reverse complement strand
TTCGTCCATGATCACCGAGCAAAACTTCTGGTATACCTGCTGGTTTTGGCTCTTGCTCTCCTGGCCGGCGGCTGTGGAAAGAGTCAACTGCACACAGGGTATTCGGACGCACGGACCGGTGATCGAACATCCCCTTCAAGCTATCGAGGGATGCCCACCCAACCGTTTCCTTCGGCTCACATCACGGCCGTGGCCGAATGCCCCGTTCCTCCGGATCCGGTCACCCACCGCACCGTCACCCACGAAGTGGCTCCCCTTGAAACCATCTGGCGCCTCTCAAGAATGTACGATGTTCCTGAGGAGTCCATCTATCTGGCCAACAATCTGAAACCGGGAGAAACCATTCACATTGGCCAGAAGCTGCTCATTCCCAATGCACGCCCTCTGCGACACGTGATTTCACTTTATCCCAATGAAAGGTGGCGATACATCATCATTCACCACACGGCATCGGACATGGGAAAAGCCCTTCTCATCAACAACTACCACCATGACCGCGGCTTCTGGAACGGGCTGGGTTATCATTTTGTCATCGGCAATGGCACCCTGGGAAAACTGGATGGGCAAATCGAGGTTTCCCCCCGATGGATCAAACAGCTTCAGGGAGCTCACTGCAAGGCGGGGGGCATGAACGAAAGAGGCATCGGAATAGCCCTTGTGGGGAATTTCAATGAGCACCTTCCCACTCAGGCACAGCTGGATTCCCTTTCCTATTTGCTCAAACTCCTGACAGACTATTACAAGATCCCATCGAGCAGGGTCATGGGCCACAGAGACGTGGAAGGAGCCAGAACCGACTGCCCCGGCAAACGCTTTCCCTGGCCCACCATTCGTCAATGCCTGGCCCGGTAGGTCTGGCCCGGAAGCTGACCAGAAAAAACACAATCTCTTAAATCAGCAGCATTCCAATCCTTCCTCTTCAACAAGTTTTATTGTCCTCCCTCAGAAATTATTCTATATATGAAGATTCCATTGAACTCCCATTGAGAATCAGTTCTTGTGCGAGGGGCGATTGTGCACGCTCGAGGAGGATCACCATGAACGAGCTACTGGCACCGGGGGGCAGCCTCAAAATGGTGGAAGGGGTCTTTGCCCATGGTGCCGATGCGGTCTATGTTGGATCGAAAGGCTTCAGCCGAAGAAAGTGTGTCTGGGAACTGGAAGATTCCCAGATACGCGAAGCCATCTCTCTTGCCAGGCCTTTCCAGGGCAAGATTCGAATTGCCATCAATGCAGAAATTCCTCCGGAAAAACATATGACCCTCCTGGGCAAGATCGCCAAATATGCCCAATGGGGAGCGGAAGGCATCATTGTCAAGACCCCTGCCGTCATGCAGCTGGTCAGGCGAAACTTCCCCGACCTGACCCTGCATGCCAGCGTGGGCTGCAACATTCAAACCCTCGAACAGATGGTTCAGTTCAAGGAATATGGGGCAACACAGATCGTCGCCAGCACGGAAATCGACACCTTTCACAAGCTCAAGGGCTTCAAGGAAGCTGCGGACAAGGTGGGAGTGGGTGCGGAGGTGCTCATCCACGGCAACCGCTGCGTGGGTGGAGTCGGCAATTGTGTCTTTCATGAACTCATCACGGATTCTTACATCAAGCGCGTCTACCATGATGAGGAAGGCAACGAAATCGTAGAATACGAAGGGTCGCCTGACCGAAGCGGCAGCTGTTTCAGACTTTGCCTTCTCACCGACGAGCAAAGAAAAAAGATTTTGAGCCGGAGAGGCTGCCAGGCAAAGGAAATTCAGTCCATCAACCACATGATAAAGGAGCGCCCCAACGTGGCCTTCGTCCTCAACGGTGAGGAGTTTTGGGATGTCATGGATCTTGGACTGCACACGCTGAAAGTTCAGGGCCGGGAGTACTCCGTTCCTCTCATCACCCGCATGATCGCCATTTACCGCGCCATGATCGACGCCCATGCTTCGGGCAGACGTCATGACGAGCCCGATCTCATTCCCCTGCAAAAGGAACTGGATGCCCTTGGACGTGACCGGGACCGCATGCGCATGGAAAAAACCCAGGAGTTGCACCGCAACATCAAGGGACTTTTCCCTTGATGAAGGTCTCCTTCGCCCCTCCTCCCACGACGCGTCCCTTCAGGCCCACCGGGAAGGTTCGCTCAAAAAACATTCCTCGTAGATAAACCGTGCAATCTCCTCGCTTGCCCCTCCATGCCTGCTCCAAAAGGAGACCGCCTTCTCCGCAAACTCTTTCTGATTTTCCTGCCCCTTGAAAAAGACCTTCAGGTGCCCCTCCAGCTCTTTTCCCGAGGCAGCCACAAAACCGCATTCCGCCTGCAGCAGTTCCTCTTCGATCTCTCTGAAGTTGAACAGGTGAGGTCCCCAGAAGGCGGGAATGAGCTGGGCGGTCGCTTCCAGTGGATTGTGACCTCCAAAGGGCACGAGACTTCCGCCAATAAAGGCCCCTTGGGCCAGCGCGTAAAACTTCCTCAGCTCACCCAGTGTGTCCAGGATAAAGACATGCTTCCCCCGAGCATCCTCCCCCTTGGAGCGCAGGGCCACACGGAAGCCCTGTTCCTGGGCCATGCGGGCCAGCTGGGGTGACCGGTGAATCTGCCGGGGAGCCAGGATGAGAAGAAGATCGGGAAATGTTCTTGTGAGTCTTGCGTGCGTATCCAGCAGAATCCCCTCTTCTCCCCCATGGGTGCTGCCCGCGATCCATACGGGGCGATGGGGATCGATTCCCGCTTCAGTGCGCAACCGTGAAATCTCAGCGGAGGAAATTTTCTCGAAAGCGGCGTCGAATTTCAGGTTTCCTCTTGCCTGCACGCGCCCTTTACGGCCCCCCAGTGATTCAAATCGAGCACGGTCCATTTCCGACTGGGCGAAAATCCATTGAAAAGACCCATAAATGGGCTTCCAGAAGCTCTTCCAGCGCGCCAGCGATTGGAAGGAATGATGGGACAGGCGCCCATTGAGAAGCACGGTGCAGGTGCCCTGTCTTTGGAGGGCCAGGGGAAGGTTGGGCCACAGATCCGTCTCCACAAGAACAAACACCCGGGGGTGAACCAGGGACACGTACCGCTTCACAAGCCATGAAAAGTCATGAGGCATGAAAAAGAATTTGTTCACCCAGGGCCCCAGGTGCTTGAGGGCCATCTCATGCCCCGTTTCCGTAGAAGATGAAAAGAAAATGGATGCCTGGGGCAGGCATCGGTGCAGGGCTTTCACGAAAGGCACCACGGAGAGGGTTTCCCCCACGGATAAAGCATGGATCCAGACCCGGTGCCCCCCTTGGGGAAAGGAAGGTTCCCGAAGTCCCATGCGAAATGGATAACTCCCTCTGTATTTCCCCCTCTGCACTGATTTGACCACATAATACAAGCACAGTGGGGGCCACATGAGGGACAGCCCAAAAGAATAGAGAAACTTTGCCGGCTTGAACCACCACTTGCCCACGGAGACAGCATCCTCTCTTCGTCGACCTCACAGCCCCCAGGATTTTCATGAAAGGGCCAGAGTGTGCAGGACCAGTTCAGACACACGCCCGGCGACTCCCGGGGCCCCCAGCATACCTCTGATTTGAGCCAGCTGGTTTCGTTGAAGCTCCAGAATGTGAGGATGTTCAAGAAAAAAAATCGCCTCTTCCGCCAGGTAATCCTCTCGTGCATTGTCTTGCAGGAATTCGGGCACAATGGTCCGCCCTGCTATGATGTTGGGAAGCCCCGCATGAGAAACGTGAATGAGATGCCTGGCCAGAAAGGCCGACAGGGGTGAAACCTTGTAGACAATGATCATGGGCACGTTGAGGATTGCCGCCTCAAGGGTCACCGTGCCCGAAGCGCACAGGAGGAGATCGCACGCCTGCATGACCCCGTAGGAATCGCCTCTCACGATTTTCAGAGGCAGGCTGCCCCCTGGAAAGAGCTGCTCCCCATGGCCCCCTGTTTCAACCCCTTTGACAGATTCCATGGAGTGCGGGCCTTCCATCACCTGTAAATGAGATTTCAGCGATGCAGAATCTTCATCACCATGACTCGCCAGGACTTCAGGGGCATGGAAGAATGACGCCCCTTCCTCCAAAACAAGGGCCGGGTCGATGGTTCGAGCCAGGGGCAGGAGAAAAGATGCTTGAGGGAACCTGGCCAGGATGCGCCGCCCTGTCCCCAGCAGGAGGGGCAGAAGCGAGCGGATCTCTCCACTGCGGCTTCCGGGAAGGAGTCCCACCACGGGGCCTGATCGATCTTGGGGTCTATACTTTCTCTGGGCCTCATCCCTGGATGGCACCTTTTGAAGCACATCGAGAAGAGGATGACCCACGTAATGGACCTTCATGCCCCTCTCGCGGTAAAACTCCTCCTCGAAGGGAAGGATGACCGCCATGGTGTCCACAAAACTCTTCAGTGCACGCACCCGCCCCCTGCGCCAGGCCCAAACCTGAGGACTTATGTAATAAAAGACCTTGATGCCATGGCGGCGGGCGAATCGCCCCAGGAGAAAATTGAAATCGGGAAAATCGATGAGAATGATCAGGTCGGGCTTCTCACGCACGAGAAAGGAAGTCAGGTTTCTCCAGGCTTCATAGATTTTGGATGCGTGGCGCAGCACTTCCGAAAGCCCGACGACCGAAACCTCCCTGTTATCCACGAGAACCCGCGCTCCCGCAGACCTCAAAAGGTCTCCTCCGAGACAGGTTATTCGAGAGTGGGGGCTCCTTTCAAGGATGGCCTTCACCAGGGCCGCCCCGTGAAGATCCCCCGAAGCCTCCCCGGCGCTCAGGAAGATTTTGCTGCCCACTGCATCGACTGTTCGCGTTTTTCACGCATCTGTATGCTGATCCTTTGAGAAATGTCCAGGGCAACAGTCAGGGCGTGGAGTCCCTGAGCACCGTCCACCACGGGCTTTTCCCCCGTGCGGACCGAGTGGAGAAAGGAGCTGATTTCATCTTCGAGGGCATCCCTCTGGTCGATGTAGAATTCTTCGATGGACAGCTGTGGATAGCCCTGCTCATCGGGTTCGGCTTCCTTATGGACGGCATAGGCCCTTTTGTCCGCGTAGTCCGCCGAGAGGTAGCAGTCTTCCTGGAACACTCTCAGTCTTCTCATGTTTTTGAGGGAAATGCGGCTGGCCGTGAGATTGGCCACGGCGGCGTTGGCAAATTCCAGACGAACGGTGGCGATATCGGGAAGGGGGGTGAGCACGGCCACTCCCGCAGCATGGATGTTGGCGAGAGGAGCATTCACAATGTGCAGGGCAATGTCGATGTCATGGATCATGAGGTCCAGGATCACGTCCACCTCCAATCCCCGCTCATTGAAAAGGGCCAGCCGATGAGCTTCAAGAAACATGGGGTTTTTGAGGCGTTTGGACATGGCCTTGAATGCCGAATTGAAACGCTCCAGGTGACCCACCTGAAGGACGCAGCCATTCTTTCCGGCCAAATCCACCAGCTCGGCACCTTCTTCAGCGGATTGTGTCATGGGCTTTTCAAGGAGGACGTGAATGCCGCGGGACAGAAATTCCCGGGCAATGGAAAAGTGGTGTATGGTTGGCGTCACGATGCTCACCGCGTCCACTCGACCAAAAAGCTCCCGATAATCCATGGCGTAATCGGTCTTGAGCTCCCCAGCCACCGACTGGGCCTGTTTTTCGTTGATGTCGACCACACCCTGGAGGTGCGCTTCGGGAAGCCTGGCATACTTTTGAGCATGAAACCGCCCCAGGTATCCCACACCCACCACACCCACGCGAAGAGCCTCGGGTTTGGGGCGGCGAATGAACGCGGGTGCACTTCGCGCCTGGGTCAGGAGGGAATCGGCACAGGGACGCACCTGGGGCAGAATGGAGGGGACAACGGGCTGCCGCTCCTTCAAAGCTTTTTCATTTTTGTCCTTCAAAACCACGAAGGTCATGGAAGCGGCATCGGCCGCATCGATCATCTTGTCCAGGTCAAAGACAAGGGTCTTTTCAGCCTCCACAGCAAGAACGCGGGCCCCAACCCTTTTCATGGTCTCGATGGTGTCGTATCCTACGGCAGGCACGTCAAAGCGCAGGTCCTGAATGGGCTTGCTCACCTTGACCACCACACCCCCGCCGCCACAGAGCCTGCCTCCTCTCAGTATGGTCGCGTCCGTGCCATCTATGCCCTCCACTGCCAGCACCGCTCGATCCTTGACCACCAGGCACTGGCCGATGTCCAGGTGCCCCACCGCCTTGGCCAGCTCCCAACCGAACTGAATGTCAGTCTCCTCGCGATTGTTGGGTTTTCGGCGCGTCAAAATCCCCTCGGGAGCCAGAAGAGATGGAAGGAACAGGGTGGATGGCTCGATGCGAATGCCTTCCGATTCCAGCTCCTCCGCCAGGGCACGCAAAAGGAAATCATCCTTTTTGTTCCGCAGTTTATTGAGAAGCTTCACAGCACGCCAGTCGGGCCGAATGCGCGCATACAGCCGTGTCTTGTTGATGGCACCCGCCATGGCCGCATGAGAAATATTTCCCTTCTTGAAAGCCTTGATGAGCCGGTTGAGCTGCCCCAGCTTCAGGAAGTGAAACTCGTCCACGTACTTGGCCAATATGGGATCCGTTTCCCCTTCGAATCCCACGGCAACCACCTCAACACCCGCCTGGCGCGCCGCATGGGCAAAAAGGAGAGGAAACTGACCACTCCCCGCGATGAGACCCACTCGAGTATACGGCAACTTCTGCTCTTCAGTCTCCTGATGAATCATGCCCCAACCTCATCACCCCTCGCCTGGAGGGATTCTGCATGAACTGGACAAGGGTCTCCACTTCGGCTCCTGGCTCCACCTCCTGGCGCAGCCTCGCAACGGCATCCTCAAGAAGCATGGGGGTCCGAAAAAGAATCCGGTAACTCTTTTTCAACCCATGGATGGCTTCACGTGAAATCCTGGCACGACGGAGCCCCACCACGTTGGGCCCGTAGAGTCTCACAGGATTGCCCGAAGCCAGCATGAAGGGGGGCACATCCTTTCGAATGGCCGACATGCCTCCTATGAAAGCGTAGACTCCCAATCGCACAAACTGATGAACCGCGGTCAGCCCCCCTATGCTCACATGATCACCCACATGAACGTGGCCTCCGAGGGTCGCCGCATTGGCCATCACCACGTGACTGTCCACAATGCAGTCATGGGCCACGTGGGCATAGGCCATGAAGAAGTTATGGTTTCCTATGGTGGTGACCGTTTTTCCCCTGGGAGTTCCCCGATGAACGGTCACTCCCTCTTTGAAGATGTT
Source organism: Syntrophobacteraceae bacterium (assembly GCA_007125915.1). Lineage (GTDB taxonomy): Bacteria > Desulfobacterota > Syntrophobacteria > Syntrophobacterales > Syntrophobacteraceae > SLCH01. Next base: position 3,695 of record SLCH01000246.1, on the reverse strand, counting down.
GTCGTCGCCAATCACGACATATGTTTCTTCTCCCTGGTAGGAGGTGTCCTGCGGCGGCTGGCCTATGGAAACAAAAGGGTGGATCTGGTTACGGGCCCCAAGGGTTGTCCAGCCGTCTATGACCGCATGGGGACCGACCACCGTCCCCTGGCCAATGCTGACGTGAGGTCCGATCACGCTGTAAGCATGGATCACCACGCCCTCGGCCAGCCTGGCGTGAGGTGAAATGATCGCAGTGGGGTGTATCTCCATGACGGAATCTCTTTTGTCTGTGCCTACTTGTTTTTACCCGTATCGATGGTGGCCATCAGTTCCCCTTCGGCCACCATCTGCTCGTCCACAAAAGCTTCACCCTGCATTCTGAAAACGGCCCCCCGCTGCCTGAGGATCTTCAGCTTCAGGATCAGCTGGTCGCCAGGCCGCACAGGTTTTCGAAAACGCACTTTGTCCATTCCCATGAAGTACACGGGGCGGCCGACGAGTTCGGGAAGTTTGGCGTAGGCGAGAATGCCACCCGCCTGAGCGAGGGCCTCCATGATGAGAACCCCGGGCATGATGGGCTGTTGGGGAAAGTGGCCCTGAAAAAATGGCTCATTGATGGTCACATTTTTGAGAGCGACCAGCGTTTCCTCCTCCAGCTCCAGCACCCGGTCCACAAGCAGGAAGGGATACCTGTGGGGCAATTTTCTCATGACTTCCAAGATATCTACGGTCATCGCTGCTCCCTGTCCAAAGATTTTTCGAGCTCCTCAATCCTGGCCTTCAATTCTTTGAATTCATCGCGCAGCCTTGGCAATCGCCGGATGTGCTTCATGGTTTCAAACCATTCTTTTTGGGGCTGTGCGGGCAGGCCCAGCACATCCAGGCCCGGCTTGATGGAATGAGCGACACCGGATCTGGCTCCAATGCGAACCCTGTCCCCAATGGTGAGATGTCCTGCCACGCCCACCTGGCCAGCCATCACCACATGGCGGCCGATGGTGGTGCTCCCGCTGATTCCAACCTGGCCCACGAGAATGGAGTCTTCTCCAACGGTGACATTGTGAGCCACCATGACCAAATTGTCTATCTTGGCCCCGCGCTGCACCCAGGTCCTTCCAAATGCAGCACGGTCCACGGTGGTGTTGGCACCGATTTCCGCGTCATCGTCGATGTGGACGGTGCCAAACTGCTCGATTCGAATGTGGCGCCCGGCATCATCCTGAGCGAAACCAAACCCATCGGCTCCAATGACGGCTCCGCTGTGAATGATCACCCGGTCTCCGATGAAACAGTGATCCATGAGGGTCACATTGGGATAAATGAGGCAATCTTCCCCCACGTGGACATGCTCGCCCACATAGGTTCCCCCATAAATGCGGCTGTTTTTGCCTATGCGGCTGTGAGGGCCCACCTGAGCGAGAGCCCCCAAACGGACCCCTTCCTGCAGTTGGGCGCTTTCATCCACCAGGGCAGAGGGGTGAATACCCGGTGCCAGACGGGGTGGTTCCTTGAAAAAACGGCTCAATCGCGCCACGGCGAGATAAACCTGATCACAGACCAGTTGCGGCCCCTGCAAATCCTTGGAGATATGGGAAGAAACGAGAAGACAGGAAGCTTTGCTCTTGCGGGCGGCAGCCAGGTGCCTTCCATGGGCCACAAAGCTCAGTTGCCCCTTCACCGCATCTTCAAGAGAACTGATGCCCCAGACCCTTGTCTCCCCGTCGCCCACAACCGCTGCGCCCGTGTGAGCTGCCAGTTCATTCAGTGAATAGCTTTTATTTTCCACAGGATATCAATGTCTTTCATGGAGAATGGAAGTCACGGCCCGGCCTCTTGTTATCCGCAGGAGGCGACTCCCGGAGGATTTGCATGAACCCTGGCCTGCTGAGTGCTGAAAAAGAGAATGGGTGGTGAAAACCTTCGGCTTTCACCACCCATTTCAACCCTATGCAAACATCTACATTCTATCCAGTTCTCTGATGATCCTGTCCGTGAGGTCTTCCTTTTCATTGACGAAAACGATGCCCGCCTTCTCCCGCTCAAATATGAAATCATATTTGCCGTCGCGGCCGATCCTGCGCACCACCTCAAAGATTTTATCCACTATGGGAGAAGTGAGTTCTCCCGAAAGCCTGTTGAGCTTGGCGTTGGATTCCATGAGAAGCCTTTCTGTCTCCGCCTGCAGCCTTCGAAGTTCTTCGATCCTCTGGCCCTTGGCCCTGTCATCCATGAGCGCTTGTCTTCTTTCAAAGTCTTCTCGCGCCGCAGTGAATTCCTTTGCCTTTTTGTCCACCTCGGCCCTTAAGGCGTCACTCTGCCGTTTGAACTCCTGGCTGGACCTCTGTGCTGTCTTGGAATTCTGCATAACCATTGACATTTCAAAGTAGCCGACCTTGGGGGCAGCCAATGCCACTCCGCCCAGCGTCAGGGAAAAAGCCGTCAGAAAAAGAACCATCCTCAAAAAATACTTTCCCATACTGTGTGCTCCTTAGAAAAAAGCTCCCGCAGAAAACTGCCATTGATAACTGTCTTCTCCCGGTTTGGGATCCAGATTGTAACCCCATTCCAAACGCAATGGGCCGAGAGGTGAATTCCACCTCACACCCGCTCCCGCACTGGTCCTGAACTCAGAAACGTCGAAATCACTCATGCTGAGGAATGAATTTCCCGCATCGAAAAAGACAAGCCCGCGAATCCCCACATCCTCCATGAGCGGGAAAAGCACTTCCACGTTGACCAGCCCATAGGTGAGGCCGCCGATGATTTCACCCTGCTCATCCATGGGCCCCACATCCCCCCACCTGAAACCCCTCAGGGAGTTGATGCCTCCAAGAAAAAACCGCTCATATATGGGTGCAGGCCTGGCTCCATCCAACTCCTCGATATATCCGAACTTGCCACGCATAAAACCGGTCAGCTTCCAGAAAATGGGGAAAAACCAACCGCTTTGCAATTCCAGCTTCAAGTAGTCACTGTCACTGCCGAGGAAGGGCGTGGAATACTCCGTTGTGATCCAGTTCAAGCTGCCCCTTGTGGGCACAAAGGGATGGTCCGTGGTGTCCCTTTCCAGTCCAAATGTGACGCTGCTCTTAACCTGCCGCCCCTCCTGATCCCTGATGAAAGCCGATGCGTTTTCGTCCACGTCGGTGACTCTGGCGTCTTCATAGATGTAATACGTGTTGAAACGGCTGTAATTGCCGAAAGGAAAACCGGTTCTGAGGCGAACTCCAAGGGCATCTTTGGTGAAGTCATTGTATTCCCTGAGCCAGTTGTACAGGTCGATGCCTGCGATGATCCTGCGGTCAAAGAGCCACGGCTCCGTGAAGCTGAAGACATAACGTTGAGCTTCCTGGCCAAAATAGGCCCTCAGACCCACCGTCTGCCCTCTTCCCATGAGGTTTCTCTGAGTCACTTCACCCGAGGCGAAAAGACCGTCATCGGAAGAGAAGCCGCCCCCGATGCTGATGGCTCCCGTGAGCTTTTCCCTGACGCGCACATGGAGGTTCACCACATCCCTTTGATCCGTATCGGCGGGAATGATCTCCACGTCTTCGAAGTAATCGAGCTTCCTGAGGTTCAGGAGGCTTCTCTCCAGCTTGGTGGCACTGTAATAATCCCCTTCGGCGAACTGCATTTCCCGGCGAATGACCCTGTCCCTGGTTTTGGTGTTGCCGGAAATGTAAATCCTGCCAATCCTCACTTTTTCGTTCTTG
>SLCH01000125.1 GCA_007125915.1 Syntrophobacteraceae bacterium | reverse complement strand
TTCGTTTCCAGAGATAAAAGGAAACCTCTTTGACGGTTTCGAGGACATGGCGAACACCGGAAGCCAGGCTGGACTCATTGGCCCCCTTGGCGATCTGGTATTCGACCAGTTCCGTTCCGTGGTTTTCCGCCATTTGCTTCACAGTGTTGAGGGTGGGGGTGTCCCGGGTAAAATCAAAGCCCTCAAGGAAAAGATTGTTGAGCAGCTCCCCCCCGTCGGTCACCAGAAAGAGAGATTCTCTCTCATCCACAGTGCGCACAGAAATTTCGATGGCGTTGCCGTTGGGCCAGGTCCAGTCGGTGGTGACGAGAAAACCGGTTCCTGTGGGAGTGACGGACCATTGGTTGACGAAAGCTTCCGCCAAATCTTTGAGCAGTGTCTGTGAATCCATGGTCAGCTTTCAAATTGATTCAAAGTCGCGTTCCAGGCCGTGTGCCTGTCACCAGGTCTTTTTGTAACGGTGCTCTTTTCCCGAGGCGTCCACGAGCGTGAGAACACTGCGGTCCACGCGAAGGTCGAAGGCACCCAGGTGCACTTCACCCGCAAAAAATTCGATGGTGCTGTTGTTCACGAGGGTGTAGCTGACCTGGTTTGTTTTGCCATCCACCGTGCTTTTCATCATTCCGTCAGAGGTGAATTCGATGATCTGATCGGTGTCCTTGTTTTGCCACTTGCCGGTGAGACTCAAGCCCTGCTTCATGGTGCATGCGCCCATAAGAACAATGACAAGGAATGCCAGGCCGAGCCGAACAACTTTCTTCATGCAACCCCCTCCTTAAAAAAAATCAAATCACTGGTATTGAAATTCACTGCAGTCCTTCTTGAAAGGAAGCTTTTGGCGGCTCCCGCGAGCCCACGGAACCCCTCCAATTGATCTGCCTTCTTACTATGACAGCTCTTCTGTGTCCATGATGAATTGAAAGGCTGGGGGAGGACTCCTAAAGTTTCAAGGAAATGCAGGAATGTTCATGGGACTGCTTAGTGGTTTACCCGGGGTTTGGAATGGGGTATTCTAAAAAGCTGTTTCCAGTTTCACAAAAACCCAGCAAGAGGATGAAGCTCAGGCGTATGCAAAGGATAAGAAATTTCAGTATCATCGCTCATATAGACCACGGCAAGTCCACCCTTGCCGACCGCATGATTCAGCATGTGCACATGGTGACAGACCGAGAGTTTCGAGACCAGATGCTCGACACCATGGACATTGAAAGGGAGAGGGGCATCACCATCAAAAGCCAGACCGTTTCCCTGCGCTACCCGGCCAGGGACGGCAAGGAATATGACCTCAACCTCATCGATACACCCGGTCACGTGGATTTTTCCTATGAGGTTTCACGGGCTCTGGCGTCCTGTGAAGGAGTGCTTCTCCTGGTGGATGCGTCTCAGGGGGTGCAGGCCCAAACCCTGGCCAATCTTTATGCGGCCATGGAGCACGACCTGGTCATCATTCCCGTCATCAACAAGATCGACCTGCCTTCGGCGGACGTGGACATGGTGAAAGAACAGATCGAAATGGAACTGGGGCTCGATTCGGACGATGCCATCCTCTGTTCGGCCAAGGAAGGCCTTGGAATCGAAGATGTTTTCGAGGCCATTGTGGCCAAAATTCCTCCACCCAGAGGGGATGAATCGGGGGAACTGGCGGCACTCATTTTCGATGCCCGCTACGATCCTTACCGGGGCACCATCGTGAGCTGCCGCGTATTTGACGGTTCTGTGAAGCCGGGGGACGTGATCCGTTTCATGCACAACCAGGCCACCTACAAGGTGGAAGAGGTGGGTTTTTTTCGTCTTCAGAGAGAGCCCCGCAAGGCCCTCAAGACGGGGGAGGTGGGCTACATCATTTCGGGAGTGAAGACGGTGAGCGACACTCGGGTGGGAGACACCATCACCCTGGACGGCAAGCCGGCTTCGGCGCCTCTTCCCGGCTTCAAGGAAGCTAAGCCCGTTGTCTTTTCTTCCATTTATCCCATCACCTCCGACGACTACCTTTCCCTGGCCGATGCGCTGGCCAAGTTCAAACTCAACGACGCCTCCCTGGAATTCCAGAAGGATTCCTCCGTGGCTCTGGGGCAGGGGTTCCGTTGCGGTTTTCTGGGCCTGCTGCACCTGGAAATCGTGCAGGAGCGCCTGGAGCGTGAGTACGACCAGTCAATCATCATGACCGTTCCCAGCGTTCAATACCGATTTGTCCTGACCGATGGTTCGGAGGTTGAAGTGGACAATCCCCAATATTACCCCGACCAGCAGAAGATCAAAACCGCTCTGGAACCCTTCATCAAAGCTTCCATCATCATTCCCGAGCGCTACATCGGAGCGGTGATGAAGCTTTGCATGGAACGCCGTGCGAGCAATCCCCGCATGAGCTATCCCACACCCGGCCGCATTGAAGTGACCCTGGACATGCCCCTGGCGGAAGTGATCTACGACTTTTACGACCGCCTCAAGACGGTCACCCAAGGTTACGGATCTTTCGATTACGAGTTGACCCAGTACCGGGAGAGCGATCTGGTGAAGCTGGACATTCTGGTCAACGGGGAGAAGGTGGACGCCCTTTCCATGGTCGTGCACAAGGAACGGTCCAGGGAATGGGGCGTTCAGGTTTGCGACCGGCTCAAGGAGGAAATTCCCCGCCACCAGTTCAAAATCGCCATTCAGGGGGCCATTGGAGGAAAAATCATTTCCCGGTCGACGGTCTCCGCCTTCAGAAAGGACGTGACCGCCAAGTGCTACGGGGGGGACATCTCCCGCAAGCGCAAGCTCCTGGAAAAGCAAAAAAAGGGGAAGCTGCGCATGAAGATGGTGGGGTCCGTGGAGATACCTCAGAGCGCTTTCGTGGCCGTTCTGCGCACCAACGAGGAATGATGCCCCTCGGAGT
>SLCH01000009.1 GCA_007125915.1 Syntrophobacteraceae bacterium | reverse complement strand
TCCTCGTGAACTATGCGGATAAACGCGTGCGGCATGACAAAGTCGTGACCCTCGAGGAACGTTTCCTGGACCTGGCCCGCCGTTATGGAAAGTCAGCGAGGCAGCAGGCTGCCATCTTGAGCAAACTCAGCTTGTACGAGGAAATTGAGCGAAGGATTTTTGACTGACCCGAACAACTGCACACCTTTTATGGTTCACATTGCTCCCCAGAGGGGCAACTGCAGAAAATTCCCGGTGAAGAAACGAGAATGAACCCCAAAAAATGGAGATCACCATGAGCGAAAAGATGATGAGAGTCGCCCTTTTATGCGGGGGAAAGTCGGCAGAGCGGGAAGTTTCCCTGAAGAGCGGCAATCAGGTTTTCCAGGCCCTGGATAAGAGCCGCTACGCCATCACCCGTTATGATCCCAGGGACGATCTTCCCAGGCTGGCCAGGGATGCGGACTCCATTGACGTGGCCCTCATCATCCTTCATGGCAGGCTGGGCGAAGACGGCACCATTCAGGGATTTCTTGATTCCCTGGAAATACCCTACCAGGGCAGCGGCGTGCTGGGCAGTGCCATCGCCATCAACAAGATCATCAGCAAAGAGCTTTATGTTCAAAAGGAAATACCCGTAGCCCCCTATGTGGTTGCGGAAAGAGGCAAAGAAGTCAGTGACGAGAAGATTTTGAAAGAGTTGGGTTTCCCCGTGGTGATCAAGCCGGAACATGAAGGATCCAGCATCGGCCTCAGTATCGTTCGAAAAATCGAGGATCTGCAGAAAGCCCTCGAGAAAGCCTGGGAGTTCGATGCGAGATGCCTCGTGGAGAAGTTCATTGAAGGCATTGAAGTGACCGGCGCAGTGCTGGGAAACGAAGAACTGGAAGCCTTGCCCCTCGTAGAAATCATTCCCGGAAAGGAGTATGAATTTTTTGACTACGAGGCCAAGTACACCCCAGGAGCCACCAAAGAAATCTGTCCCGCAAGGCTTTCCCCCGAGGTCACGGCCAAGGCGCAGGAATACGCCCTTCGGGCCCATCGGGCCCTTCATTGCAAAGGGTACAGCAGGACGGACATGATTGTGGATGGAAGCGACATCTATGTGCTGGAGACCAACACCATTCCGGGCATGACGGAGACGAGCCTCTATCCCCAGGCGGCTCAGGCAGCGGGATATTCTTTTTCAGGTCTTCTGGACAAACTCATTGAGCTGGCCCTTCACCGCTCATGATGCAGGAAGAACACTGGAGAGCATTTCAATTTGAGCACACTTGCGTGCATGGCTTCCGGCCACCACTTTCAGGAAGCTTTCCTCCAGGGATTTTTCCGTGGAAACCTTGATGAGCATTTTGGATTCCATCTCCATCAAGGGTTCAAACTCCGCTGAAAGGGCATCCAGGTGCTGAAGGCGGGCATCGGAAGGGCCACTTAGCTTTTCGCGCTCCCTAAGCCTTTGCCTTATGCACTCCACTGAGGCCAGGCATTCTACGAAAATCATGTTGGTGTCGAGATCAGTCGCAAGCTGGCGTGCGTCGTCACGCCACTTGCGATGACTGTAAGTGCCGTCGAGGATCACCGAGCGTCCCCTTTCCAGGCTGTCCTGCGCCATCAGAAGCATTCGGCCGTAGACGCGATGACGCAGACCAGAACGATACAATCCTTCTCCAAAGGACACCACCTCCCCGGCCTCTGGAGACAAACCTGCCCCTTCTTTTCTCACAAGATCCGACCGAATGAGACGAACATGAAAGGTTGCGGAGAGCTTCTCCGCCAGAGTGGATTTTCCACTGGCTGGGAGACCACAGAATACCCACAAAGTGGGCCTGCCAAATCCAAGGGCATACGTGTAGGCCTGTTGAAGGTATTGAGCCGCCGCATCCCTTTGGTGATCCCGCTGCTCATCCTCCAGGGAACCGCCGAAGTTGAAACAGGCCACCTTCAGCTTGACCACGGCTCTGTAGGCGGCGTAAAAATCGATGAATGCGTACAGGCCATAATCGCCGGTGGACTGAACAATTGCCTGCAGAAGAGAATGGCCCAGTTCCCTGTGGCCCAGCCGGTCCAGGTCCATGTAGAGGAACGAGATGTCTGAAGCCACATCACCATATCGAAAACGGTCGTTGAACTCTATGCAGTCAATCACCTGAATGACATCTTCGAAATAGACGTGCTCAGCCCGAAGGTCCCCATGCCCGTCAACGATGCAGCCCGAAAAGACGCGCTCCCTGAATGCCATTTCATGGTTTGTGAAAAAAGCCCGGCTCACCTCCCTGATGAATTGCCATCGCTCTTCATTCACGGGATCGCCCACAAAAGGTTGAATCTGGAAAAAGTTTTCCTCCATGTTTATGGAAATGACCTGGGGATCTCCAAAAGATCTTATTTCCTCGCTGGCAGGGGAGCTATGGTAAAATTGCGCCAAGCGCTTCCCCAATGCCTCTATGTGATGCTCTTCGATCTCCCCTTCATTCAGGAGGACCTCGAGGTTTCTCTCGTCCGGGAGCTGCCGCATCTTGACCACATGATCCACTACCCGCCCCTGCCCGCCGAGTTTTATTTCTCCTTGAAAATCTTGAACAATTTCAACCACCCCTTCATAGACCCCTGAAGTCAGCCGCTGGTTCAGCATGACTTCCTGCCGGCAGTAAGTCCGTCGGGAATCGAAGCTTTCAAAATCCAAAAAGCCAAAGTTAACAGGTTTTTTCAGTTTGTAGACCCAGTCACCCGTGAGAAAGACGGCAGAAATATGAGTATCCCGTCTCTCCAGCCCGGTTACGGGGTGAGGGTAAAATTCGGGAAGGGCCATGGCCCGGCAGATTTGTTCGAAAGTCTCATACCCATTCATGGTTTCCACAGACCGGGGATTGCTGAGTTCATGAAAACACCTTTTGCCACAGGACTGGAACCTTCAGAAAAAAGCTCCATTGCGTTTTTCGATGCAGGCATAGGCGCTGTGATTGTGGATGGATTCAAAATTTTCCACGTCCACCTTGAACCACATGATGTTTGCATCCTGTTCCAGCTGTTGGGCGATATCCCGCACCACATCTTCTACAAATTTAGGATTTCCATAGGCCTTTTCGGTGACATATTTTTCGTCGGGGCGCTTGAGAACTGAGAAAACATCGCAGGAGGCAGACCCTTCAACGAGTTCCACCAAATCCTCGATCCACACAAACCGTTTGAAACGGACAGCAAGCCGCACCACTCCCCTCTGGTTGTGTGCCCCGTGATCGCTGATTTCCCTGGAGCAGGGACACACCGTGGTGATGGGAACATTGACCTCCGAAATGAGATCGAAGCCACTCTTTCGCCCCAGGGAACCGGAAATGCGGCACATGTATTCCATGAGACCCGCTGCAGCAGTCACGGGAGAAAGCTTCTTCATGAAATAGGGAAAACTGATTTCAAGATGAGCGGACTGGGAATTGAGTCTTTCCTGCATGGCTTTCAAAATGGTTGAAAATTCCCGAATGTCCAGGTTGCCGTGAAACTCATTGAGGATCTCAATGAAGCGGCTCATGTGAGTCCCCTTGAATTCCCTGGGCAGACTCACATACATGTTGATGAAAGCAACGGTGTGCTGAAGACCGTTGCATTTGTCCATCACGGTGACGGGATAGCGGATGTCTTTGACCCCCACTTTGTCCACGTTGATATTTCTGTGGTCAACCTGGCTCTGCACATCGATCATGGGCTGCATCCCCCGCGTGATTCCAGCATCAGACATCTTCAACCATTCTGTGCAGGTTTTCTGCAATTTCCGAGAGGCCTTTCAGGCTCTCTGGCCCGAGAGCCTCTGGAAAGCCGCCCATCATGTCCGCATCGATGATCCGCTCGTCATAGGGAATGAAACCCAGGAAACGTTGTTCTTTCACGTTCTCGAGGAGAAAGCCTTTGTCCCTCTCATTTCGTATCTTGTTGCCGACCATGAGAATTTTTGTCAGCCCCAGATCCGCCCCCAGTTCCTCAATGCGGCGCGCGGTCTCCACGCTGCGGCGTCCCGGCTCCACCACAACAATGAGGCAATCCACCGCCTGCGAAGTGGAACGCCCCAAGTGTTCGATTCCCGCCTCCATGTCCATGACGATCACTTCATCCCGCCGAAGAATCAAATGCTGCACCAGGTTCTTAAGAAGCACATTTTCTGGACAGGCACAGCCCACGCCCCCCCTTTTAACCCCACCCATGATCATCAGTCTCACATTGTGCCCACAGGAAACAGCAAGCTTGTCGGGAAGATCATCCACTTTGGGATTCATTTTAAAAAAACCACCCATACTCCCGGGAACGGACTCCGTTCGCTCCGCAATCAACTCCTTCATATCGGCGATGGGAACGATTTGGGAAAGGTCCTGCACCCCCAGAGCGTTTCCCATGTTGGCATCGGGATCCGCATCGATGGCCAGAACCGACTTGCCATGACTGGCAAACCACCTTGCCAGAAAGGCAGAAAGAGTGGTTTTTCCAACACCACCTTTACCACTGACGGCAATTTTCAAAATACGATCCTTTCAAGCAATTCAAGCCATGCATCCATCTTGATTCAAGATGGTGTGAAAAAATATCCGAAATGGGAAAACAGAAAAGCAATGTTTTTCATGATTCCAGGCTGCGGAAAAGACCCCCGCACCCTGCCCCGTGAAGGGGTGCAGCTTGTTTTTCAATTATACAGTCTGAAACTCCACCAAATCAATGATGTCATGGGGGCTGACATGAGAAGCCCATGGGTGCAACTGTGCATAACCTCCCTTGAAAACCAATGAGAGGGTGATTATTCAGGTCTTTGAGAACAAAGATGCACCGCACCCTTCGAAAGTCTCAAGACAAAGGGCGCTGTACGGTCATTGAAGAAAATGGAGTTTAAAATATGCAATGCAAGACTTTGACGCGGGACATGCTGAAAAATCCCGTAGATATCCATGTATCAAAATCCCTGAATCTCCTGGAGGCCATGGAGATCGCGAACACGAAAGCTTTGCAGTTACTGGAGTCACCCATGATGCTCGCCTGGCTCAATGGAAAGACCGGTGAATTTTCACCCAAAGTGGAATGATGTGGAGAGCTGAAGCCCGGGTGGCTTGTCTACGCAGAATCCAGGGGAGGAACCACGGTGATCGACATCAACAACGAAGAGTTTGTTTTCGTCTACAGAGAGTCAGCCTTTTGAAACGGGTTCACCAGGCACCCCTTTGGAGACTTTCCCCTGAAAGTTTGAAAAAATCACCCATTGGAGCAGAAAGAATAAGAGACTTTTGATTTTGAGGGTGAACCATGGTGCTTTCCCGACAGGCATACATCGCAAGATGTTCAAACTGTGGAACCAAGAACCGAATCTCTAAAAGCAGAATCGATGACCGTCCCCTTTGTGGGAAATGCAAAACGCCCCTTTCCACCGAACGCCTCTTTCCCGAGCACCCCCTTGAATTGACCGATCTCACTTTTCCTCACGAGATTCTCACTTTTCCAGGGCCCTCGGTCGTGTATTTCTGGTCTCCGGGATGCGTCTACTGCAAGAGCCTTGGACCCATCATTGATCATCTCGCCTCCGTCCATGGGGGAAGCATCAAATTTGCCAAGGTTCTTCTTGAAAGCAGTCCCCTTGTTTCAAACAAGCTTTCGGTCATGGGGGTTCCCACAATCCTGCTTTTTCAAAAGGGAAAAGAGGTGGATCGACTTGTGGGTGAGTTGCCGAGAGAACAGTTGGAAGAAAGGTTGCGGCGTTTTGCGTCCTGAGTTCTGCCCAGTGCCGTCGTGCCGTCTTCGAAAAGCCCTGAAATGGGGCCGTGGGGACCACAAAGAGAGGCCTGCCGCGTGACTTCGGCAGGCCTCTTTCAGAAAAGCCCCTGCATAAAATGAGGCAGTCAGTTTTTATTCTGCTTCGAGCATGCCCTGAACCTGCAGCAAGCGACGGCTGGCCACTTCATCGGTGGAGTAGTCAGGGAGAAGGATAGGTGCCACAACGGGATTTTCAACGCCCGCCTCAGCAAGTTCCTTTTCATATTTGACCACATGATCCATCGTGAGCTTCTTGACCTCAACTCCACTATTCACATACTGTGCCGCAACGATTCCCGCACGACGACCAAAGGTGATGACATCCTGCAGGCTGTTGCCCATGAGGCGGTTTTCTCCGTGAACGCCCCCCGTGCACTCTCCAGCGCTGTAAAGACCGGGAATGACTGTACGGCAATCTCCATCGATGGCGATGCCGCCATTCTGGTAGTGAAGGGTCGGGTAAACAAGCATGGGTTCCTTGCTGATGTCGATGCCATGGCGCTCGAACTGGATGAACTTGGCGGGCAGTTCACGGCGGACGGTGCCCTCCCCATGGAGCATGTCAATCATGGGAGAGTCCAGCCACACGCCATAACGGCCTGTGGGAGTCAGAACGGCCTTGCCCACTTCAAGGGCTTCCTTGATGATTTCTGCCGATTCCACATCGCGAGGTTCAAGGGGGAAGCAGAACTGTTCCCCTTCCACGTTCAGCACGTGGGCGCCCAGGCCACGAACTTTTTCCGTGATGAGAAGCCCAACGTTTTGCTCGGGGTAGGACACCCCCGTGGGATGGTACTGGGTGGACCACATGCAGGTGGTGCCGACACCGGCACGGTAGCAGAGGACAACCCCGTCCATGGTGGCCCCATAATGGTTGGTGCAGGCAAAACCCTTGATGTGCAGACGTCCGTTGCCGCCCGTGGCGATGATGGTGGCTTTGGCACGGCAGATGAAAAATTCACGGGTTTCCATGTTGTAGAGAATGGCGCCGCCGCACTTGCCCTCTTCATCGATGAGCAGTTCCACCGCGGGGGTGAATTCGATGGTGCTGATTTGATCGGAGCGGCTGCGTGCTTCATCCCGCAACACGCGCATGATTTCGGCACCGGTCATGTCACCTGCAGAGTTCATGCGCTTCCGGGAAGAGCCGCCAAAGTGGCGGGAAACCAGGCGGCCATCGGGATGCTTGTTGAACATCATTCCAAGGCCTTCGAGCCAGTTGATGGACAAGGGTGCATCGTGGGAAAGTGTGGCCACCAGATCGGGCTGGTTGGTGAAGTGCCCCCCACCAATGGTGTCCATGTAGTGGTAGAAGGGAGAATCACATTCGTGCACCGCAGCCTGGATGCCACCCTCGGCCATCATGGTGTTGGCATCGCCGTGACGAAGCTTGGTGACCATGATCACTTTGCATCCTGCATCGGCGGCGAGCAACGCCGCTGAATTGCCTGCCCCTCCCGCACCGATGACCAGCACATCCGTGTCGAAATCCACCTTGTCCAGTTTGACGTGTTCCGGACGAAGCATGGACCGTGATTCCAGAAGCATCGCCACTTCTTCGGGGAGGACAAGTCCCTTGTCGGGACCGGTTTTCACAGGGCGGCGGCCTTCCTTCTGGTAATCGGGATGGAACTTCTCCAGTACAACTGCCCTTTCTTCCAGTGTGAGTGCCGGAAAATTCTCACCTTTGCGGGCCATTTCCAAGCGCTTGGGGCGAGTGGCCTCAACCCTTTTGATCAATTCCTTCAGTTCCGGAGTGTAACCCATGTTCTATTCTCCTCATTTCCCTCATGATATTGGAAAAGATTTGTCACGATTCCCGTTCGTTGCAGTGAGCCACTAGAGGTATTGCGCGTCCTGAGGTACCCAGGTGCCGTTGGGAGCCAGGTCGGGTTCACGTTCCCTTTCCTTGTACAGCTTTTCCAGCTCCTCGTGAGACATCTTCTGGAGTTTTTCCAGGAGTCCATCGTATTTTCCGGCGTTGATTTCATCCACACGCTTCTGCAGGTGCTCCGCTTTGGGCATGATGTACTTGCCATACATGCGGCGTGCAAGCTGGGCAATGTGGTACTGGGGGATTTCACCCATGCACCGGCTGGCGCACATGCCGCACTGGATGCAGTCGAAGGAGATTTCAGCGGCACGTGCGATGTCTCCCTGCTTGAGGGCTGAAATGTATCCCAACACATCCACGTTCATGGGGCAGGCCTTGGTGCAGTTGTTGCAGGCCACACAGCGAAACAGTTCGGGATAGAGGGCATTGATCATATCGGGTCTGGCTTCGATATCTTCCAGTTTATACACCGCACGGTTGGCGGGGTAGAAAGGAATCTGCGCCAGATACATATCGGCTTCCACAACCGTCTGACAGGCCAGTCCAAAGTGGATCTTGTAGTCGTTGGGCATGCGATAGACGGTGGGGCAGGCACCGCAGATGCCTCCGCGGCAGCCGGCGCCTCTCAGGAACTGGAAGCCGGCAAATTCCATGGCCTTCATGATGGTCAGAGTTTCAGGCACTTCGTATTGCTTCCCCATGATGAAAATGGGAATCGTTTTTGCCCCCTTAGGAAGAATAGCCCTATCACCCGTTGCGATCTGAGTTTTTTTCGGCGTACTCTCGGACTGCGACATGTTCATTTCTCCTACGATGATCTGTTAGCAAATACTGATAACAATGAACGAGCAATAACCCCTGCTGATTCAATTTCCCTATGGGATGAACGGCGGGCTATGCAACCAGACTTTTCGATTTCAGAAAGTTGAGGCAGTTGTGGTCATTGAGATCGAAGCGGCAGGCTTCCGAATCGAGGCCGAGAGCCAGGGCCAGCAACTGCGTGAAATAATAAACGGGAACCTCTTTTGAAAGCTTTTGTTTCTCCGTGAGTTGACCCTGCGTTTTGGCGAGATTGTACTCACAAAGGGGGCAGCTCAGAATGACGGCCTCTGCCCCCCGGGCCAATGCCGACTCGAGAATGGCCGCGCTCACGTCCAGGGCTGCTTCAGGGTTGCCCAGTATTTGATAGGAACCGCAGCAGGTGGTGGCCATGGGGAAATCAACGGGAGTGGCTCCAAGGGCTTCCAGAAACTCTCCCATCACCTTGGTGTCCCCAATGGGCTCTATGGAAACATTGCCCGGGCGAACCAATGTGCAGCCGTAATACATGGCGACCTTCATATCGTTCAAGGGCACCTTCACCTGCTCACGAACCTTGTCCCAGCCAACGTGATCGCGGATGAAATTGAGGAAATGGAGCACCTCCAATTCACCATGGTAATCTTTCTCTTCATCCATGAAATCATTTATGGTTTTTCGCTTCACTTCGTCGTTTTTCATGATGAGATTGGCACGGGCCAGGCTGTTGTAGCACATGGAGCAGAGGGTCACGACCGCATCGCTTCCCTGTTCCATGGCCCTGATGAGGTCCCGCACAGGGGCCACCTGGTGAATCAAGTCGTCGTCAGCGAGAGAATGGACAGCACCACAGCAGTTCCAGCGGGTCAGCTCTTCCATTTCCACACCCAACGCCTTCATGGAGGCAACCGCTGAGTCTTCCAGGTTTCTCGCTTTGGTTTTCAGGGTACATCCCGGATAGTAGGTGACTTTCATATCGCTCCTCAACTTGTCAATTTTCTGAAACAACTGACCATTGCAATTTGTGGCAGATCTTTGACCAACTCTTCGGGCAGTTCAGACAGTTTGACCTTGTCCTCGTTGGTTTTTCGAAGGGTCAGCAGGCGAAAGGCCTCCATCACCCGGGCCAGGTCGATTCCCCGGGGGCAGTTCACCGAGCACGAGTAGCAGGACGCACAAGTCCAATAAGCCTGGGATTCACCCACAGGGCCTTCCAACCCATACTGTGCCATGCGCATGAGCTTGCGGGGCACCGTGTCCACTTTGTCGGACATGGGACATGCACCCACACAGGTGCCGCACTGAAAACACTGATTGATGTCCTGTCCGCTCAGCTTGATGATCTTCTCAATGAAGTCACGCTTGATAGTTTTTTCGGAAATCTCGATTGGCATAATACCCTCGTTTCAAATAAGTCCTAGACAAGATCCCCCAGATGCTCAGACACTTCAGAAAAGCACATGCTCTCTTCAAAATCTCCAAAACCTTCAATTCCATCCAGCATCGGCATGACCTTCACCGTTTTCACAGGAACGACCCATGTCTGAAAGAACCTGAGCAACCCCAACATGATGAACCAAAAAACAAAAATTATAAATGCCGAGCCCATCAGCCGCCTGTGCCAGCAGGGAGGGTTCTGCGGCCGAAAGGCATTGATTTGTCTTGAAATGCCGGGAGATGATGAGTTCATTTCTTCACAATATGGAACATCAAGCATCTCATAACCCTAAAACAAAACCGAGGCAACAACGAGGCCTTGAATTTTCCAGGACACCCGTGAAGACTTTTCTCCCCGTCACCTCTCTTCCCCATTCATTGATCAAAATGGGCACAACCATCATCGCTTTTACAGTGTTTTTGTGATTTTCTCCACAATAATTTTCACCCCTGCACGCCTTTTCTCTTTCATGGCCTGTGCACATTGGAAAACCATCGAGGGGGATAACCTCATCAACGGGCCCTTTTTTGTTCTGAGATCCACCTCGCCGGGATGGGCAAAGGGCACAAAAAAATCCTTTGGGTCGCCAGGCATTTCACCCTTTCCAAACGGGGATGGGAATGACCGTCGAGTCCCTCGGTTCTTGAACCCGGGAAATGCAGCACCCCTGAAAACTCAATGGGTTTCGGCAGGATCGAGGCTGGATGACTGGAACCTGATTTTGGGAGGCCGGGCAGTCTGCAATGGCCATGTTGCCCATGAGGCTGGATTCAAAGGAACACATGAGACCTGGATTCTCTCCGCCTTGATAAGAAGATGAATGAGGACATCGATCGTCTGTCTGGCAGAATTTCCATTGTCCAATGGAGAATGGGCATCAAAAAATAAAAAATTCAAGCGAGTTTTAATATGCCGCTTCTCTTTTTGTCAAATTGTTTGTCTTCAGGAAACACTCCGTGTCATGAGACAAAAACTTTTAACCGTCTTTCAGAAGGCTGTTTTCCCGCATCAGATAAAATCAGGGGCGCAGCCAAACCCTGAGCAAGCACGGTTCCCGCTGCATGAAAAGACCGATTCTCTTTTCTCCCATCCTTTTAATACCCGATTGAGAAAACAACCGGATGTGACCTCTCTTGTCCGGGGTGATCATGCCCCTGGGGCATGCGGGGTCCGCCCAGTGATGTCCTGCCTTTTAACGGAGCATTTCTCTGGCCACAATCATGCGCTGGATTTCACTGGTTCCCT
>SLCH01000132.1 GCA_007125915.1 Syntrophobacteraceae bacterium | reverse complement strand
TTTTTTGGCCTCCAGCGGGAGGATTCAGGCTGAAATGAAAGCTGGTCATGGGATTTCCAGGGGGTCAGGGGCCAATGCTGTTGATCCGGTGTATTGTGCATTGCCCTGTTCCGTCACCCCTGCGAAGGAGGGGGTCCAGAGGATCCTGAAAAGGGTGGATTCCCGCCTCCCCTGAAATGAGGTGAAGGGACTGGTGCATGGGGTGAGACCCCTTGAGGCAAAAGCATGGCAGCGAGGGGTGCGCTGTGCTGCTGCAAAACAACAAAAGCCCAACCAAATGGTTGGGCTAAGTATTTGATCTGGCGGAGAGAGAGGGATTCGAACCCTCGGTAGAGCTTTTGACCCTACACTCGCTTAGCAGGCGAGCGCCTTCAGCCGACTCGGCCATCTCTCCGAATGATGCAGCTTCTGGCGGAGGGAGTAGGATTCGAACCCACGGAACTTTCGTTCAACGGTTTTCAAGACCGCCGCCTTAAACCACTCGGCCATCCCTCCACTGCCTTGAACTTTCTCAATTTTAAAGATAGAACATCTACCATTGACGCACTATTGTGTCAATACCCTGGTCAAGAAAAAGACTGCTCCAGACCCTGGGCCAAGGATCCACTTACCCATTGCGGTGCTCTCTTCTTTGTGCTTTTTTGTTTTTGACTTGTGGCCCATAATGCATGTTCGAGTTCTCCTGGACCAAAAGTTTTGATTGACGGGTCCAACTCGAGTGCGCCACCCTTTCATATTTTGTCCCTTTTGTGAATGTGGAGTCTGGAAAAGTTCAATACCCATTGACTGGAAAACGGGCATTCCTATGAAAATTGCTTATTTCGACTGTTTTTCGGGCATCAGTGGAGACATGATTCTGGGGGCCATGCTGGACCTGGGTCTTCCCGAAGATCATCTGCGGCAGGAATTGAGCAAGACAGCCCTTTCGGGGTATGCATGGGAGGCATGGAGGGAAAGCCGGGGGGCCATCTCGGGGATGCGTTTCCGAGTGACTCATGGAGAACAGCCCTCGCGTGCCTTTCCAGAAATACGGCAGATGATCGGCGAAAGTGGTCTGTCCCATACCATTCGAGACAAGGTTCTGGAGATTTTTCAGCGGTTGGCGTTGGCTGAGGCCCACGTGCATCGAGTGCCGCTGGAAAAAGTCCACTTTCATGAAGTGGGTGCTGTGGATTCCATTGTGGATGTTGTGGGGGCGGTGGTCGGCATGGAATACCTGGGCGTGGAACGTGTTTGCTCTTCACCCCTGCCCACGGGGGGAGGCTGGGTCAAAACGGAGCACGGACTCCTGCCCGTGCCGGCTCCTGCCACAGTCATGCTTCTCAAGGATGTTCCCCTGTATGACAATGGAGTCACAAGGGAACTGGTGACTCCGACGGGGGCTGCAGTGCTCACCTCTTACACCCGGGAGTTCGGCCCGCTGCCCCAAATGCGCCTGCAGGCAGTGGGTTATGGGGCCGGCGCGCACTCATCCGCCAGTCCCCCCAACCTCCTTCGGGTTCTTCTGGGGACGGAAGAGGGAGTCCAGGTCAAAAAGACACTGCTTCTGGCCGAAGCCAACATCGATGACATGAACCCCGAACTCTATGACCATGTTTTCGAGCGCCTTTTAGCTCTTGGTGTTCTGGATGTGCACGCCATACCCGTGCACATGAAGAAGAACCGTCCGGGAATCCTCCTGCGCATTCTTTTTGATCCCTTTTTGAAAGAAAAGGTTTTGCAGATGGTTTTTCAGGAAACGACCACGCTGGGAGTGCGGATTGCTCCAGTTGAGCGTTATGAACTCGAGCGTGAAGTCCTGAGAATTGAAACTCCCCATGGACCTTGCAGGGTGAAAGTGGCTCGCATATCACAGGGTCAAATCCGTGCCATTCCTGAATATGAGGACTGCAGGCGGATTGCCGTGGCATCGGGAAAGCCCTTGCTCGAGGTCTACGAGGACATCCGCTTATACAGTCAAAACATGGTCTGACAAAGATCATCATGGTCTTCAGCACTGCCAAGAAGGGAACTGCCTTTGAATTCATCGAGAGAAGTCCTGGGCTCACTCCTCACCATAGGGGATGAAATTCTTCAGGGAGACATTCCCAACGGAAATGCCCACCACATTGCAGCGGAGCTGAGAGAAAAGGGTTTTCGTCTTCAGCACATATTCACCGTGGGCGATCGGGAGGAGGAGATTGCGGAGATGCTCCTGCACTGCACGAACCGCTCCCACTTTGTTATCGTGAGCGGTGGCCTGGGGCCTACGGAGGATGACCGAACCAATGCCGCTGTCTCCAGAGCCTTCGGGGTGCCGCTCATTCATGACTCCGTATATGTGAAATGGTTGAAAGATGAGCTTGCGGATCGTGGGCGTCCGTGGACGGAGGAAGCGGAAAAACTGTCGGAGCTTCCCCAGGGGGCATTGAAAATCGGGCAGGAGATGGCAGGTTACTTCCTGGAACAGGAGAATGTCCCCTGCTACTTTTTGCCCGGCGTTCCCCATGAGATGAAATATCTCATGGCCAGGTTTGTTTTGGCCGATTTGGAAAAGAGGTTTCCTCAAAGGCCTCACTATGTCAAGCGTGTGCTGCGTTTCCAGGATGTGTTCGAATCGGAGATCGGCCACAGGCTGAAACAAGTGGACGTGGAGGCCTGGAATCTGGAAGTGGGTTATTATCCCCAGCTTCGTGAGGTCTGGGTTGCCCTTGGGGCCACTGCCGATGATCCGGGAGAAGCCCGGATGCGCCTGGCCGAAGGGGAGATGGTGGTGCTGGAAAGGCTGGGCCGCGAAAAAATGAGCGGATACAAGGATGATCCTCTGGAAAAGGTGGTGGGTCGGCAGCTCCTTCAAAAGAGTTGGAAAATGGCTGTTGCCGAATCCTGCACGGGGGGGCTTGTGGCTCAGCGCATCACATCCGTTTCGGGGGCATCCCGGTATTTTGATCGAGGGTTCGTCACTTACAGCAATGAGGCCAAGATGGCCCTTCTGGGTTTGCCGCAAGAGCTGCTGCAAGCCCACGGAGCTGTGAGCGGACCCGTGGCTCAAGCCATGGCCCAGGGTGCGATGGAGAAAGCCCGAGTGGAAATCGCTCTGGGGATCACGGGCATTGCCGGTCCCACGGGGGGGAGCAGGGATAAGCCGGTGGGCACCGTGTACATGGCGTGTGCCACGGCTCATGATTCCAGGGTGGAAAAACACCAGTTTCATGGCGACCGGGAAACCATCCGCCAGGTTGCCGGCCAGGCAGCACTGCAGCTGCTTTGGAGGAGTTTATGCCCATGATTCGGGCATTCGTTGCCCTTGAGGTGCCCGAGACCGTACAGGAAGCGCTGGGGCAAATTCAGGGACGCCTGAAAAAAATGGGGGGATCCGTCGGTTGGGTGAGGCCCGATCGTGTTCATCTGACCTTGAAGTTTCTGGGAAGTGTGTCCGAGGAGTCCATTCCTCCCATTGCCGAGGCCCTGAAAGAACTCTCATCGCGCACAGCGCCCTTTGAGCTTCGTCCCAAAGGATGCGGCGCCTTTCCTTCCATGAAGCAAATGCGTGTGATTTGGATTGGACTGGCCGGAGACATGAAGGCTCTTTCGGGGCTCAAGAAGGGTGTGGAGGAAGCTTTAAGACCCCTGGGTTTTCCCCTGGAGGATCGACCATTCAAGCCTCATCTCACTCTGGGGCGTGTGAAAGGAAGGCAGCGCCTGCGCAGCCTTCAGGAAGGGTTGCTGGCAGAGCAGGCCTTCGAGGCGGAAGCTTTTGACGTGAGAGAAGTGGTGTTGTATAAAAGCGACTTGAGACCCGAAGGTGCCATCTACACTCCCCTGTTTCGAGCAAGTTTCAACCTGTAGAAATTGTTTTGAAAATTGATTATGAAAAGCATTTTGAGTTTATCAAGCCCGTTGTTGAGGCAATTAGAGCTTTACAGATGGGTCTGTTCATTTCAACTTGAGTGTTTCAGGGAGGCGCCTTGATGGGTTCCAAAGACGACAGACAAAGAGCCATTGACACGGCCATTTCCCAAATCGAGCGCAACTGTGGCAAGGGAGCCATCATGCGTCTTGGGGGCGAATCGCAGCCCGTGGAGGTGTCCATCATTCCCACGGGGTGCCTCTCTCTGGATCTGGCCCTGGGAATCGGAGGGGTTCCGCGGGGAAGGATTCTGGAAATCTTTGGGCCGGAATCTTCGGGAAAGACCACACTGGCTCTGCACATCCTGGCGGAAGCTCAAAAACAGGGGGGATTGGCTGCTTTTGTGGATGCGGAACATGCTCTGGATGTCAATTACGCGCGCAAGCTGGGCGTTCAGGTGGAAGACCTCCTCATCAGCCAGCCTGACTACGGGGAACAGGCTCTGGAAATCGCTGAAATTCTCGTGCGAAGCAACGCCATTGACGTCGTGGTCATCGATTCGGTGGCTGCCCTGGTTCCCAGGGCGGAAATCGAAGGGGAAATGGGAGATCCTCATGTGGGGCTTCAGGCGCGCCTCATGAGCCAGGCCCTTCGCAAGCTTGTTTCCGCCATCAGCAAATCAAAGACCTGCGTCATATTCATCAACCAGATTCGCATGAAAATCGGCGTCATGTATGGCTCCCCTGAGACCACTACGGGAGGGAATGCTCTCAAGTTCTATGCAACCATGCGTCTGGATATTCGGCGCACGGGGCCCATCAAGGAGGGCCAGGATATCATTGGCAACCGGACCAGAGTCAAGGTGGTGAAAAACAAGATCGCCCCCCCCTTTAAAGAAGTGGAATTTGATGTGGTTTACGGGCGTGGAATTTCCAGGGAGGGGGACATACTGGACCTGGCGGTGAACGGAAATATGGTGGATAAGGCGGGCACATGGTATTCCTACGGGGGAGAAAGGCTGGGGCAGGGCCGTGAAAATGCCAAAGCCTTCCTGAGAGATCATCCCGAAATTCTGAATGAGATTGAGTCGAAGCTTCGAACAGCGCATAATTTGAAACTCGCGGGAGAGCAGGTAGAAGGCGTCGCTGCCATGGAGGGCTGAGGAGTTTTCCACAGGGAGTGAACGGGCGAAGCCGTCGGTGTGGAAATTTTCTAAAATGACTGACGGAAGGGAAGAAATTTTTTCGAGGAGAACTGTTTGATGAAAGCGAGCCAAATCCGCACAGCATTTTTAAAATTCTTTGAGGAAAAAAACCATGCCACGGTGAAAAGTTCATCCCTCGTTCCCCACGACGATCCCTCGCTGTTGTTCACCAATTCAGGAATGGTACAGTTCAAGCGCACTTTTCTGGGTGAAGAACGCCGCCCCTACACGCGGGCGGCGTCCAGTCAAAAGTGCATGCGGGCGGGTGGAAAGCACAATGACCTGGAGAACGTGGGGCGTACCGCTCGGCATCACACTTTTTTTGAGATGCTCGGTAACTTCTCTTTTGGCGACTACTTCAAAGAGGAAGCTGTGGATTATGCCTGGGGCTTCCTCACGGGACTGATGGGCCTTCCTGCAGACAAGCTCTACGCCACCATCCACGAAGGTGACGAGCACATGAACCTCGGTGTTGACGAGGAAGCCCGCGCCCTCTGGGAAAAATTCCTGCCCCGGGAGAGAATCCTGGCTTTTCCCACCAAGGACAACTTCTGGTCCATGGGAGAGACGGGTCCATGCGGTCCCTGTTCGGAAATTCTCATCGACCAGGGTCCTTCCATGGGGTGCGGCTCCCCTGAATGCAAACCCGGTTGTGATTGCGATCGATATCTCGAATTGTGGAACCTCGTCTTCATGCAGTTCAACCGCCGGGAAGACGGGATTCTGGAGCCCCTTCCCAAACCAAGCATCGATACGGGCATGGGCCTTGAGAGAATCGCGGCGGTGATTCAAAAGGTTCCCTCCAACTATGACACGGATGTTTTCTCTCCCATGCGTCAGAGGATCACTGAACTCACGGGCTACAAATATGGAACCGATGCGGAAAAGGACGTTTCCGTGAAGGTCATCGCCGATCATAGCCGGGCTGCGGCTTTTCTCATCGGTGACGGTATTCTGCCGAGCAACGAGGGGCGTGGCTACGTTTTGCGCCGCGTTTTAAGAAGAGCACTGCGGCATGGCAGATTTCTTGGTCTGAACCGCCCTTTTCTCCATGAAGTGGCTGTTTCCGTGATGCATTCCATGGAAGATGCTTATCCTGAACTTCTGGAAAGCCGAAGCTTTATCACCCGGGTGATCCTCCATGAGGAGGAAAGATTCAATGAGACTTTGGATCATGGTTTAAGTCTCCTTCAGGAGGAAATCAGAGTCCTGCAGGCTGAAAACAGGAAGATCATTCCAGGGGCACTTGTTTTCAAGTTGTATGACACCTTTGGTTTTCCCATCGACATCATCACCGACATGGGCCGGGATCTTCAAATGGAGACAGATGAAGCCGGCTTCAATGAGCTCATGGAGAAGCAGCGTGAGCAGTCACGCCTGCACTGGAAGGGCAGCGGGGAAAGGGATGTTTCGGAAGTCTACCGCCACCTGGCGGCCGAGGGGGTGGTGACGAAATTTCTTGGGCACGAAAGTCTGGAAGGGGAGTCGTCCATTCGGGCCCTTGTTCATGGGGGTCAGCCCGTTTCAGAAGTGGTCGATGGAATGGATGTGGAAGTGGTGACACAGGAAACGCCCTTTTATGGCGCATCGGGAGGCCAGGTGGGCGATGTGGGAGAAATTTCCGGTTCTCACGGAAGAATCGTGGTCCTGGACACTCACAAGCTTCCCGGAGACATTTTTGTCCACATGGGCAAGGTGGAGGGCGGGCCCTTTCACGTGGGGGACGTGGTTCGGCTCTCCGTGGATGCCGCCGCCAGGCAGGACACAGCTCTGCATCACACGGCCACGCACATTCTCCACGCGGTGTTGAGGTCCGTACTGGGAGACCATGTCAAGCAGGCGGGTTCTCTCGTGGCTCCTGACCGCCTTCGTTTTGACTTCACCCATTTTGCTTCCCTGACTCACCAGGAGTTCAGTGAAATTGAGAGAAGAGTCAATGACGAAATCCGCCGCAACTTGGATTTGGAGGTTCATGTCATGAACCTGGACCAGGCGCTGAAGGCGGGAGCCATGGCTCTTTTTGAGGAAAAATACGGCGACAGCGTGCGGGTGGTGGAAATACCGGGTTTCAGTCAGGAGCTTTGCGGGGGCACCCACACCCACCGAACGGGAGACATCGGGCTTTTTGTGATCGTTCAGGAAATGGGAATAGCTGCGGGGGTGCGAAGGATCGAAGCTCTTGCCGGCCGGCGGGCTCTGGATCACATCCGCCGCCAGCGGGAGGCCCTCCTGGAGGTGAGTGCCTTGCTGAAGGCCTCTCCCCAAGAGCTGGTGGAGCGCATAGAGAAGCTGGTGGCCCAGCAGCGGCAAACGGAACGAGAACTGGAAGCTCTCAAGGCGTCTCTCACCAGCCAGCGCTCCCAGGACCTGCTGGATGCGGCAGAAGATTGGAATGGTGCCAAAGTGCTGGTCACTCAGGTGGAAACGGACGATCCCAAAGTGTTGAGAGAAATGAATGACCGTTTCAAGAATCGACTCCAACGAGGGATCATTGTCCTTGGGGCGGCGCACGGCCAGAAAGCTTTCCTCCTCGCGGGTGTCACTCCCGATCTCACCGAAAAAATTCGCGCGGGAGACCTCATTCGTGAAATTGCCAGGGAGGTTGGAGGAAGCGGTGGTGGAAGGCCCGACATGGCTCAGGCAGGGGGCACTCAACCGGAAAAGCTCAGCCAAGCACTTGATTTGGCGAGGAAGATCATCAAGGAAAAACTTGGGGTCTGATCTTTTGAGGTGGCGGCCCTGCTGCAAGGGGCAAAAACATGATTAATTTATGATTGCAAGTCTGAAAATATGCTCTTGACACCTGCAATAATTTGGAGTTTATAGCCCTTCCGGGGTGTGCATTCCCCGCATGAAGGAAAGTGCGCGAAAAAACTGAAGCCACCTCCTCAATCAGGAGGTGGCTTCAGTTTTCTAAGGCGAAGGCTGGAATAGAGTCAGACCCTGTCGATGCGGCAAAATGCCAGTTTTTCTTCCATTTCCTCAGTGATTGCTTCACGGAACTGGGACAGGGGATACGAAGCACCGCAGTCACGGCAGCGCCAGGAAACCTGACGTCAGGTGCGCACCAGGGCTAAAGTTTTTTTACATCGAGGGCATTCCAATGGGATTTCTCCTTTGTAAACGGGATTTCCTGAATGAAGGGAGCATGGTCAGCCAATGCTTATAAAAAAAAATTTGCCTTTAGGCAAGATCATGGCCCACAGATAATTCAGAAGTGTCCGGGTGAAGCATGGGGAAAAATCAAGCTCCAGCCTGACTTTTCAGGGAATACATGAATTAAAATCAAGTTCGTCGGCAGCGGTTGCCCGTTTTCCGTGTCATTGACGTGTTTGACCCCGTAACTTAACTTTTTGGTATGAATGTTTTATTATCTTTAGTTCTACAGGTTCCCTTGATCGCACCGGAGTCGAGAAACTGGGAACATAATATCATGAGGGGGTGTGTTGGGAGAAGGCATGTTATTGTCTGCCCCCGCTTTGGAGGAATAAACCATGAAAGCTTACGGCACTGAAACTTGTCTCCCCTATAAGTTCAGGCTTCACAATTCCGAACAGGATGAGGAAGTTTTCAGCTTCTCAAGGAAGACCAAATCCGGAGAGGACTTGATGGAGGATGAACTCTCTTTCGAGGAGGCCATTGACCTTGCGGAAAGAGAGGGTGAGCGGGCCGCCGGGAGTGGTTCGGCGGGCTATGACACCGAGGAGGAATCGGAGGATTCCCCTTCCGCCTCCACTGAGGGGGAGTTTGATGAAGACCATGTTTCCTGCTATTTACGAGAAGTGGCGGGATATCCACTGCTGACCCAGGAGAGAGAGGTCGAACTGGCTCAGACCATCCGTGAGGGGCAGACTCGACTGGTGGATCTCATGGCGAAGCACAAGAACCATCACAAGCTTTTGGCCGATGCCGATGCCAAGGTTCAAAAGCTGCTGTTGCATGAAAAAGCCTTTCCCGGGGTGAGGGACAAGATTCTCAAGGTGATTCTCAGAACCCTGGAGCGGGGAGCATCTGAAGAATCGGGTGATGTGCCTTTTGGATTGCTCCTGCAGCAGGTGAGAAGCATCTTGCATGGCATCGACGCAGCCAAGCAGGAAATGGTCAAGGCCAATTTGAGGCTGGTATTGAGCATCGCCAAGCGTTACCGGGGCCGCGGAATGAGCTTTGACGATTTGATTCAGGAAGGGAACCTGGGTCTTCTGAAAGCGGTGGGACGTTTCGACCACACCAAGGGAAATCGTTTCAGCACTTACGCCACATGGTGGGTGAGGCAGAGCATCATTCGGGGAATATACGATAAAACCCGAACCATCAGGCTTCCCGTTCATTTCATTGAGCTGAAAAACCTTTTTTTCAAGGTCTTTTATGAACTCCTGAAAGAACTGGGGCGTGAACCCACACCCCGCGAAATTGCCGATCGCGCCAACTTGCCTTTGGAAAAGGTTCAGATGGTTCTGACCCTTGCTTCGCAGCCCATATCCCTGGAAACCCCCATCGGGGAAGATGACCAGCGCCTGGGTGATTTCATCGAGGATGAAAAGGCCGCGTCCCCCATGGAGGAATGCTCCGACAAAGAGTTGGCAGAGGTGACCAGAAATCTGCTGTCCACCTTGCAGCCGAGAGAGGAAAAAATACTGCGGCTCCGTTTCGGTCTCGATGGCCAGCCTGCGGAAACTCTCGAAAAAATAGGCAAGAGTTTCAAAGTTTCCAAGGAAAGAATTCGACAAATAGAAAAAAAGGCGTTGAAAAAACTCAGGAATCCCAACAGGCAATCTTGTCTGAAAAATTTCATCGAATAGATCAGCGGCTGGAGGGAACCCCCTCCAGCCGCCACATGTACCATCCATCCCCGCCTCCAGTCTCACGCCAATCCCTTCCATTCATTGTCCCGCCACACACTGTGGTGGCAAAATACGTGCATCGTGACCGATGCACACGTGGGCGCATCTCTTCCACTCTGCAGAAGTGCCGACCGGTTGTTGAAAGGTTTTTGTGCCAGAGGGCATGATCGAGTACTATTGCCCCTCCATCTCGATCCTGCTCATTTGTTGTCATTCTCAGGCTGCCTGGCGCTTGCGGTTTTGAGAACGCTGCTGCCCCTCTCTGCTCAATGGTTGGGTTCATGTCATGCTCTTTTACCTCAAAATTCTTTTTCTCCTGTGGCTCATCAATTTTGCTCCCCCTTTTATGGCGCACCTGTGCGGCTCCCGGTGGAATGCGCCCCTCGATGACGGGAGGAATCACCGCGACGGGCGCCCTCTTTTGGGTCCACACAAGACAAAACGTGGCTTTTTGGCTGCACTGATCATGGGAGGTGTTGCCGGGTTTGCCATGGGTTTCTCCTGGTGGGCAGGCCTTGTGTGCGCCTTGTTGAGCATGGCGGGCGACCTCCTTTCCAGCTACATCAAGCGGCGCAGAAATCTGCCCAGTGGGAGTCTTGTGCCGGGTTTGGATCAAGTATTTGAGGGTGCTTTTCCCCTTTTTTTTCTCGCTGTCCTCCATGGTTTCGGGATAGGAATGCTTCTCGTGCTCACCCTTGCTTTTGTGGTGGGAGCGTACTGGGGGAGCTGGTTTCTCAAGGAAGTGCTCCTTACAAAGCCTTACGAGGATTATCCAAGGCGGGTCTCTTCCTGGGTCCGTCTCAGGGAAATCAGAAAGTGCCAGATCATTTCCAATCCTTTCCATCACTTTGTCAACTTTGAAGACTCATTCTATTATCACATCATGATGAAAACTGCTTTCAAGGCTCTGGGGATTTATGAACGAGGAAAGGAGAATGCGCTCAATATTAAAATGACGGAACTCAGTCTTCATTTTGCGGACCTTCCTTCCCCATTTCACAATTACCGTATTCTGTATCTCTCCGATTTGCATCTGGATGGGCTGGACGGACTGACGGAGCGCCTGGTGCAGCTCATTGAAAAGGAACATGTGGATCTGTGCATTCTTGGCGGGGATTACCGCATGGAAAATCACGGTCCTTTTGGCCTGGCGCTGAAGCGGCTGGATCAGGTGATGGCCAACTTGCGTTGTGAGGATGGCTGTCT
>SLCH01000134.1 GCA_007125915.1 Syntrophobacteraceae bacterium | reverse complement strand
GCCTCGACCTGATTCAGGCGGGCTACCAGGTTCATCTGGCAGCAGACGCGGTGGCATCGCGGACCATGGAAAATCGCCATATTGCCATCGAAATGTTCCGGCAGGCGGGCGCCGTGATCACGTCAACGGAAATCGTGATTTTTCATTGGGCTCGACAGGCCAACACGGAAGAATTTCGCAGGATCCTTCCCATCGTCAAATAGGAATTCCCCGGGAGCGTGGGAAAAGAAACCGATGGGCAGCCGAACGTCCTTCCCGCGAAAGAAAGAGGAAATAAAGATTCTTTATGGCTTTCGGTCCTCCGCCCTCGCGGGGGTGGCCTCTGCAGAAGGCTTTTCAAAACGCTCTTGATGGGCACCGGCAACGCTCAACAAAGAACACCCTGCAAAAGGAAACCACAAGGATGATGGACATTGGTCTGGTAAAATGCCAGGATTGCGGATGGGTGGGAACCAGGGCTGAACTGGTTCGCGTCAATTTCACCATGGGCGATCCTCAACCCTGCTGTCCCTCATGCGGTGGAGACCGCATGGAAGATGAACCGCCTTTGAGCCGCCCGAAATGAACAAGGATGAAAGATCGTAAATGGCACTGCTGAGCATGAAAGACGTGAGTGTTTCCTTTGGTGGTCCTCCCGTCATTCATAAACTGAGTCTCCAGATTGAAAAAGGTGACCGCATCGCCCTTCTGGGGCGAAACGGGGCGGGGAAATCCACCCTGATGAAAATGATCCATCGGGACGTCCTCCCTGATGAAGGGGAAATCATTGAGCAACCGGGGCTGCGGGTGGCCCGCCTGCCCCAGGAAGTTCCCCGGGACCTGGAAGGGACTGTTTTCCAGGTCGTCTCGGGAGTTTTTTCAGCCGCAGCCGGCGAAGAGGGGCTCCCTTCGAAAGGCGGGGGAGAATTGCACTGGCGCAGGGAACAGCAGGTGGAGCGCGTCCTTTCCCGCATGGAACTGGATTCCGAGGCCATGTTCGAAACCCTTTCGGCGGGCCTCAAGCGGCGTGTTCTTCTCGCACGCAGCCTGGCCACGGAGCCCGACATCCTTCTCCTGGATGAGCCCACCAACCACCTGGACATGGAAGCCATCGGCTGGCTGGAGGATTTTCTGCTGCGCACGGGCGGGACACTCATGTTCGTCACCCACGACCGCATGTTTTTGAGGAAGCTGTCCACGCGCATCATGGAACTGGACCGTGGAACCCTCGTGGACTGGCCCTGCGATTACGACACTTTCGTGCAGCGCCGGGAGGCGCTCCTGGATGCGGAATCCCAGGACTGGAAGCGGCTGGACAAGAAACTTGCCCAGGAAGAGGCCTGGATTCGCCAGGGCATCAAAGCCCGCCGGACCCGCAATGAAGGACGCGTGAGAGCTCTCAGGAAATTGCGCGAGGAAAGAGGGCAGCGGCGTGAACGAACGGGGAATGTGCGCCTGAGGATGCAGGAAAGCGAGCGATCGGGCAAACTGGTGGCGGAAGCGCAGGGGGTGAGCTACGGCTATGGAGAAACCCCCGTCATCCAGGATTTTTCCACCACCGTGCTTCGCGGAGACAAGGTGGGCATCATGGGCCCCAATGGAGCGGGCAAGACCACCCTCCTGCGGCTTCTGGTGGGTGAGCTTCAGCCGCAGCAGGGCTCTGTGCGCCTTGGCACACGCCTGCAGGTGGCTTATTTCGATCAGCTTCGAGGGCAGCTGGATGAAACCCGGTCCGTTCAGGACAATGTGGCCAACGGCAACGACACCATTGTGTTCAATGGCAGGCCCAAACACATCATCGGCTATCTTCAGGATTTCCTCTTTTCCCCCGAGCGGGCCCGCAGTCCCGTGAGCATCCTCTCCGGGGGGGAAAGAAACAGGCTTCTCCTCGCACGCCTTTTCAGCAAACCATCCAACGTCCTCGTTCTCGACGAACCCACCAACGACCTGGATGCGGAAACCCTGGAACTTCTGGAGGAACTGCTCCTGGATTACCCGGGAACCATTTTTGTGGTGAGCCACGACCGCGCTTTTCTCAACAACGTGGTGACCAGCACCCTGGTCCTGGAAGGTGAGGGCAAGGTGGGTGAATACGTGGGAGGTTACGACGACTGGCTTCAACAGAGCCGGGGGAAGACCGCCTCCAAAGAACCCAGGGTGAAAGGGGAGCGGCAAAAGCCAAAATCGGAAGGGCCGCGAAGGCTGACCTTCAACGAGCAGCGCGAACTGGAAAATCTGCCCCAACGCATCGAAGCCCTGGAGGCAGAACAGAAAGATCTCTATGACGCCATGGCCGAACCGGAATTCTACAAGCAGGACAGTGAGCAGATCGTCCAGGCCAAATCAAGGCTCGAAACCCTGGAGGTGCAACTCCAGGAAGCCTATGCCAGATGGGAGGACCTGGAGGCCATGGCAAGCTGATGGGGCCGGGCGCGCTCAGTCATCTGTCCCCATGCCCCTCAGAACATGATCGATCATGTGAAACACGGTCTGGGACAAAGGAAAGGCTTCGCGATCCCTCAGCCAGATCTCAATGATCCCGGTGACAATGGCGGCGATGCTGAGGGCGGCGTGGGCAGGCTCCACATCGGCCCGCAACCGCCCATGCGACTTGAGGCGGGCAAACATGAGGGTCATCCCGTCGAGGATTTCCTTTTGCTCGGCCCTTTGCCTCTCCATCACAGGCTCCAGTTCTTCCGTGTATTCCGTTCGGTGTCGAACAATGTCCCAAAAGACCGCATAGCGGTCATTGATTTCAAAATGTTCCAGATATTTCATGATTTCGTGCTTGCAGTCTTCCAGGGATTCCACCCGGTCCAGCCTGAGATCTTCTGACCGGACGCCCGCCGAAGCATGAATTTCCTTCCACAGAGCCATGAACAGGTCCACTTTGTCTCGAAAGTGCCAGTAAATGGCCCCCCTTGTGACTCCCGCCACGGCGGCGATTTCGTGGAGCGTCGTGCGGGTGAACCCTTTG
>SLCH01000061.1 GCA_007125915.1 Syntrophobacteraceae bacterium | reverse complement strand
TACGAATGGGCCGAAAACCCTTTTGGCGTGGACCTTTACGGTCTGGGCAACATTCTCCTGTTCACCGTGGGAATGGGATTTCACAATCTGCCCGACATGAAGGCCTGTGCGCCTCCCGGCATGAAAGTCAACACCTGCGTGGAGCCCTCGGATTTATCCCTCTTTTTCAAGCACCGGGTCATCAACCTGCAGAAATTGTTCCCCTATATTCCCGATTCCCTCAACAATGTGCTCATGCACTTCAGTTGCGGAACGGATGTATTTTATGAATCCACGGAGGAAATTCTCAAAGACCTCAAGCTCTGCGAAGTCCAGCAGCCCAGTTAGGACTTCCCCAAAACCACCCGAATCAATCCGCCGAACTCAACCCATGGATAAGGAGGCCGAGTGAAAATGGAAAACAAGGTCTTGATCGCCGTCGACTTGTCGGAAAACTCCTTGAAAGCGGTCGATTATGTTGGGAACATGATGGTGCATCACCCGTCTGTGGCCATCACTTTGCTGAATGTCATTCGAGAGCCTTCACCCGATGTGATGCCCGATGAATTCGAACGGGAAGCTTATGTGAAAAAAATGAAGGAAGACACTCTTCGCCACATGCAGGAAGCCGCTCGAAGACTGGTCGCTCGGGGCATTGCCGAAAAAAACATTCAGATCAAGCTTCACGTGTGCAAAAAGCTGGTGAGCGTCGCCGACCTGGTTTTACAGGAAGCGAAGGAAGGACAGTATCAGACGCTGGTGGTGGGACGCCGGGGAGTCAGCAAAAAAGAGGAATTTCTTTTTGGAAGCATTTCCAAGAAGGTGGTGGGGGAAGCGAAAGATTGTGCCGTCTGGGTCATTGAATGACCGATGGAGGGGGGAAATCCCCGTTGAAGGGCCAGGAACCGCGGAAAGCCCGCCACAGGAACATGAAGTCACAGAAGCATTCCTTAAAAAAGCAAAAAGAAAGCCCCTCCACCTGCAAAGGGAGGGGCTTCAGCCTGAGCTGTGAACTACCTGTCCCTAATTTCTCCATGCCATGGTCTCGTTTTGCACCGGGTTTGCGCCGGCGCGCCCGTCCATGGGAAAGAGCCCCTGGAGCACCCCCTTAGGGGGCTTCAATCCTTGGCTCCCTCCATGAGAGCCTTCAGTTTGGCCAGCTGAACCTTTGCCGAGGCGATCTGCCTCTGAAGCTCATCTTCCTCGGAACTTCCCGCAGGAAGGAGCCGCTTTTGCTTTTCAAGCTCATCGACTCTTCTCATGGCTCCGTAGACTTCCATGGCCAGCAAACGCACACTCATGTGGATTCATCTCAACTGCAAAGCACTCTTGGGTCCAAATTGGCGAAAGGTCTGTTTTTTTGATGATGGATCACTCCCGGACAAACCTGGCATAAGCCACTTCAAATTTGCCGCGGACATCCGAAGGCAAGTGAAGATCGACCCCACAGTCGGGAGGCAACCGATCCAGCCGCAGGGCCGGATTCAGGTCTTTCAAGTCCTTCAGGGGCATTTCCACCCACTGGGCCACCTGGTCCAGCCTCAGGGGTGTTTCCACCGCCACAGGAACCACATCGTAGACGGGAAAACTTTCGGGGCGCTCAAAACCATGCTTCTCCAGGTCACGCAAGATGCTTGCCGTGGCCAGGACCTTGGGCACGTAATGGCGAGTGATCTTGGGCAAGACCCCCTGCTGGCCGATCTCCCAGAAAGTTTCTGCGTTCCTGCTTTTCAATGCGCTGGACACAGTGCCTTCTCCCGCATTGTAAGCTGCCAAAGCCAGGGGCCAGGAGCCAAACTGCTCATAGAGCATTTTGAGATAACGGGCTGCAGCGTCCGTGGACTTGATGGGATCGTTGCGTTCATCGACCCACTGATCCACGCGCAGTCCCATGTACCTGGCCGTTGGAGCCATAAACTGCCAGAATCCAACGGCTCCCCTGTAAGATGCTCCGGGCTTGAAGCTGCTCTCTATCATGGCCACAGCTATGAGTTCGCCCGGCACCCCGTGGGAATTGAGAATCTCGGTCATGATGGGAAGATAGGGCCACGATCGTTCAAAGGACCGGACAAATGTCATGCGGCCTTCTTCCTTGTAAAAGCGAACGTATCTTTGAACCGCAGGATCATTAGGGATGGTTATCTGAATTCTGTTACTCCATCTGGGCACAGGGGGGGACAACCTTGAAGAATCCGGCGCGGGAGCAAAGGACAGCACTCCCACAAGGGACAGCGGTGCGGCCCGCCACTTGTGGGAATGTCCCGCAGGAAAAACCTGCCAGAGATCCTTCTTGGGCTCTGTCCTTGCGCTGGCATTGGTTGAAAGCAGGCTCAATGCGAGCATCAGGAACAGAATGGTCTTCATGGGACCCTTGAATGCCATTGAATTGGTTTCCCCCAGCTGGTGCTTGTAGAGCTCGGAATCAGGCGCCATACTGGTTCTCCTCATTTTATCAAAGAAATGTACTCGCTCTCGCGTATGACCGTAAGAGTGCCACACGAAAAAACTCTTAGCAGGAATTGCAGCTTTGTGACAACCACTGAATTTCACCATATTCCGCCAAAGAACGTCTTAATTCCCCAGTTGGAATCAATGAAGGCGTCATTGCCAGGATCAGAGCCTCAAAACTTCAAACTTCACCCAAATCCGAATCTTCCGCAAAATTTCAAGGCCCCGCCAAGGCCGCCGGAAGACCCCACCACACCGTTTTCAACCCCTTCGCCGACCTCTTTTCAAAAACAGGACGCTTTGCTCTGTTTTTGGAACAATTCTCCGTGGACGCCCTTCATGAAGGACTCGTTCCTCACCTTGACACCGTTCCCTAAATTTTTTAGATTCGTTTGTTGACATGAATTGACCAGAGCAGGTCCAGTCATCGGCTCACAACGCTCCTCGGCCATGCTTCAGGAATAGACCCGGGGCCGGACAGTTCATGAAGGAGCCCATGGCCCTCCATGGGTAAAGAACTGTGCAGCCTT
>SLCH01000063.1 GCA_007125915.1 Syntrophobacteraceae bacterium | reverse complement strand
GGTTCTTGAGCACTTTGTTCAGGAGAACATTCTTGATGGGTTTTGCCCCTTCCACCTCCAAAATGGTGCGATGCACTTCCCTGATGAGGCGTGGAAGATCGATTCCCGAAGCACAGACGGATTTGCACGCCTGACAGTTGAGACAGTTCCTCACGATGGCCCGGGCGTTTTCCCGGCCGTGGTAGAAATAGGTGAGAATGAGTCCGATGGCCCCGATATACACGTGGCCGTAGTTGTGGCCGCCCACCAGCTTGTAGATGGGACAGACATTGGCACAGGCACCGCAGCGAATGCAGCGCAAAGCTTCGGAAAAAACGGGATCCCTGGCAAGGGCCAGGCGGCCGTTGTCGAGAAAGACCACGTGCATGGCTTTACGGCCCCCGGGCCCCGTTGCACATTGGTTGGCACCGGTGATCCAGGTGACATACGTGGAGATGGCCTGTCCCGTGGCATTGCGGGGCAGCACTTGAAGAATGCGCAGAGCGGATCGAAGGTCGGGAACCAGTTTTTCAAAACCCACCAGCGCCACATGGACCCTGGGCAGGGTGGTGACGAGCCGTCCGTTGCCTTCATTGGTGATGAGCCCGATGGTTCCCGTCTGGGCCACGGCAAAGTTGGCGCCGCTGATGCCCATGTCAGCTTCCAGGTAAGCGCGGCGCAGTTCCCGGCGGGCCACCTGGACCATTCCGGCGATGTCATCGGGGTCCTGAACCTGGCCGGTGACTTCCGTGAAAAGTTTGCCCACCTCCCTGCGGGACAAATGGATGGCGGGCATGACCATGTGCGACGGCCCTTCGCCCCGAAGCTGGATGATCCATTCTCCCAGATCCGTTTCCGTCACCTGGCAGCCTTCCTTTTCCAGGTGATCGTTGAGGAAGATCTCCTCGGCCGTCATGGACTTGCTCTTGACGATTTTTCTCACGCCGTGCTCTCGAGCGATGGATGCAATGATTTCATTGGCGTCCCGGGCCGTTGAGGCCACATGCACCTTGACCCCTGCCCCCTCTGCGTGGGCCTTGAACTGCTCAAACAGTTCCTGAAGGTAAGGAATGGCTGCATCCTTACCCCTCGCAATCTCCTGCACGAGACGAGGGGCATCGAGTCCCTCAAAGGCGCCGGCCCTGGACACCTTGTAAGCGGAAGCAAAGGTTCCGAGAGTGGCGGCGAGAAATTTGTCTTGAAGAGCTTGTCGCAGTTGAGCCTTGTAGGTCTTCAAGTCCTGGGCTGTGGAGATCATGCGGGTACCTCCTTCTCCCTGTCATCCTCCCACAGTAGGAAGTGCATTTCCGATGGACCGTGCACCCCGATGGTGAGGACCCTTTCGATGTCCGCCGTCCGGCTGGCGCCACTGATGAATGCCAGGTAGCCGGGGGAGCGTTGCAGAATGTCAAGCATCTCCGACTCAAAGGAGAGGGCATCAGGGCGAATGCGAGAGATGGGCACCAGAGCCACGTGTGTCTCGCTCAACATGGTGGCGATGCGCAGGTTTTCGTCATTGGAAACCTGGACCAGAGTGCCCGTTTCCGCGATGGCGTAATCGCCCACGGTGAAAGCCGTGTGAATTCGTCCCGCGTGCTTGCGCAGGTCTTCCGTAAGGAGCGTGATCTCTCGGGAGCGGCAAAGTTCATGGAGCAGCCGCACTGCATCCTCGTGGAATTTTTCAAGCCCCGGAGCAGCCAAGGTGTCACCCCCCTGCTTCAATGTGATCTCCACCGCAACGGTCAAAGCTTCCTCCACGGTCCGCACATGGGCAACGCGCGTTTGAACGGCTTCCGCCTTTTCTTTCATCTTTTGAACAAGGGTGGCTTGCTCCATGATGGCATCCTCACTGTGTGGAAAGGAAAATGGGAGATTTGCGCATGGCCCGGTGTCTTTCGGAATGATAATATCCAAAAAAAACCCGGAACAGCAATAATTGATGGATGGAAACCTTCTGGCGCACGGGGATCGCCAGATGGTCTTTTCTTCTCCCCCAGCATGTTTCAAAGATCTTGCAAGCCCACTCAGGGCTTTCCAGGAGGAGGATTTATGGTCACCGGGGCGCTGCTCAAAGAGTTCACCAGGCTGGTCGGTGCAAACAATGTTTTCACCCATGAGGCAGACCGGCTCACCTATTCCTACGACGCCGCGGTGCTCACCCCCGTGATGCCCGCCATCATACTGCGGCCCACTCACAGCGAAGCGCTGGGCGAGGTGGTTCGGCTTTGCCATGAAAACTCCATTCCCGTCACGGTGCGCGGAGCGGGCACCAATCTCAGTGGGGGGACCATCCCCAGCGAAGGGGGAGCGGTGATTTTAACCCATGCTTTGTCCCGGATTCTGGAGATCAACGAGGAAGATCTCTACGCCGTTGTGGAGCCGGGGGTGATCACGGCCAGGTTCGCAGCGGCCGTGGAAAGCAAAGGACTCTTTTATCCGCCAGACCCCGGAAGCCAGGCCGTGTCCACCCTGGGAGGCAACGTTGCGGAAAACGCGGGAGGCCTTCGAGGACTCAAGTACGGGGTCACCGGTGATTATGTTATGGGGCTCGAATTTTTTGACAGCCAGGGAAATTTGGTGAAAACGGGGTCCCGAACGGTGAAGTGTGTCACGGGCTACAACCTGGGAGCCCTCCTGGTGGGTTCTGAAGGCACACTGGGCGTCTTCGACAAGATCATTCTCAAGCTGATTCCTCCGCCCGCAGCCAGAAAATCCATGATGGCCACCTTTTCCCAAGTGCAAAAAGCCTCTGAAGCGGTCGCAGCCATTATTGCACAACGCATCGTCCCCGCCACTCTCGAATTCATGGACAACTTCACCTTGCGGACCGTGGAAGATTACAGCAAAGTGGGGCTCCCCATTGAAGCAGCCGCCCTCCTCCTGGTGGAACTGGACGGCCACCGGGCCCAGGTGGAAGACGACGCCCAGAAGGTGGAATCCATCTGCCGCTCTTCGGGGGCAACCAACCTGCGTGTGGCTCAGGACGACTCGGAACGGGACAAGGTGTGGGAAGCCCGCCGCACGGCCCTCTCGGCACTGGCCAAGCTCAGACCCACCGTGGTGCTGGAAGACGCCACCGTGCCCCGGAGCAAAATCCCCGCCATGATGCAGGCTTTGGAAGAAATCAGCAGAAAACACGCCCTCACCATCGGCACTTTCGGCCACGCGGGAGATGGGAATCTTCACCCCACCATTCTGACGGATCGAAGAGACAAGGAGGAGTGGCAGCGGGTGGAAGCCGCCATCCATGACATTTTCGATCATGCCCTGACCCTCGGGGGCACCCTCTCGGGAGAGCACGGCATCGGACTGGCCAAGTCTCATTACCTGGAAAAGGAAACCACCCGTGCCACACTCCTTTATTCCAGGCGCATCAAGAACGCTCTGGATCCGAAGAACATTCTCAATCCAGGAAAAATCATAGGAGAGTGATCATGCAGGACATGAGAAAGCTCGCACTGCTTCTCCGCCAAATCGAAGATCAGCTGGCGGTTTGCATGCGTTGCGGCATGTGCCAGTCCGTCTGCCCGGTCTTTGCGGAAACAGGACGCGAGGGTGATGTGGCCCGCGGCAAACTGGCTCTCCTTGACGGACTGCTTCAGGAAATGTTTCAGGACCCCACGGGAGTGGACGACAGGCTCATGCGGTGTCTCCTGTGCGGTTCCTGTGCCACCAACTGCCCCAGCGGCGTCAAGGTCCTGGATATTTTTATCAAAGCTCGTGCTATCATCACGGGATACCGAGGGCTCAATCCCTTTAAAAAGTTCATTTTTCGAAATATGCTGGCCAAACCCCACCTGTTCCACAAGGTCCTGGAGTGGGGTTCAAAGTTTCAGGGTTTTTTCGCACGTCCCGTGAACGAACTGCTGGGAACGTCCTGCGCCCGGTTTCTCTCTCCCCTGGGCCATCGCCATTTCCACCCCCTGGCGCGAGAACCCTTGCACCGGGCTGTGCCTTCCGTGGACTCCCCCCCTGGATCGTCGGGCCTGCGAGTGGGCTTCTTTCCGGGGTGCCTGGTGGACAACATTTTCCCCCAGGTCGGCCACACGGCCCTCAAGGTTCTTCATCACCATGGTGTGGGAGTTTTCATGGCCGAAAACCTCGGATGCTGCGGCATCCCCGCCCTCTCTTCGGGGGATACGGACACTTTCAACACACTGGTGCGCCACAACCTTCAGTCCCTGCAGTCCCGCGACCTGGATTATCTCCTCACACCCTGTGCCACCTGCACCTCCACCATCAAAAAACTATGGCCCACCATGGCTGAAGGCCTCCTTCCCGAAGAGCGCCTTCGGGTGGAATCCCTTGCGGAAAGGACTTTGGACATATCCCAGTTCCTGGTGGACAAGCTGAAAGTGGGTGCCTTCCTTCAAGGGGAAGAAGGGGATAGAGTTCCCGTCACATACCATGACCCATGCCATCTGAGGAAGTCTCTCGGCGTCTTTCAGCAGCCGAGGATGATCCTTAAGGCAAGCTCACGATACCTTTTCAAGGAAATGGCGGAAGCGGACTGGTGCTGTGGCTGCGGCGGCAGCTTCAGCCTGCAGCATTATGACATTTCCGAGTCCATAGGACGGCGCAAGAGAGACAACATCGCCGCTTCCGGCTGTGGTGTGGTGGCCACGTCCTGTCCGGCCTGCATGCTTCACATTTCGGACATGCTCTCTCAGGCGCGTGACCAAATTGCTGTGAAGCATGTTCTGGAGCTCTACGGCGAGTGCCTGGAAGGGGAAAACCCTGCTTGAATTCTGAGCACCCAGCGAATGAGAGGGGCCTCTCGGTGAACAGCACTTCGCAGGGAATCACAGGGATTCCATGCGTTCGTCGATGAACCGGGCTATGAGAGATTCATACTCTTTCCCCACATGGGTTCGATGGGCATAGAGCTCATATTTGAGCTGGTTCCAATAGTCGGCCAGGTCCTTTTTGGAATCCAGCAGGCTGATTTCCTGGTTGATGCGTCTCAGGTAGTCATCCCGAAGGCGTGAAAGGTGAAAGGCAAACATTTCTTTCAAGAGGAATTTCTGGTGCTCTGAAAAATACCTTTCCGGCTGCTGAGCGGACAATTCTTTCTCGATGGCTCTGAGCTGAGAAAAGTCCACAGCCTCGCTCAACTCTTCCTGAAAAACCCTCAGGATATTTTCGTTGATCCGCGTCCTCTGCTGGCGGTACTCTCGCACCAGTTCTTCTTCAAAGCTCCTGGTGTCGTGCGGAAGCGTCACCTTGAGTTCCTGGACCAGCTTCACGTAGTTTTCAATGAGTTCCTCATGGTTCCAAATGCGGCTGAGACATTGGATCATGATGTCAAACTGAATGGCATCGTGATACTTGATCAACAATATGGATTCCCATGGGCTCGCTTCGAAGCGGATATTTTCAAGGGCACCGGGCTGGACAACGGGTTTTCCATTGAGGCTGAATTTTTTGGGAAAATTGAAATGGGCCAGTGCATTCTGGAGGGCTTCAAGCCTTCGCGGCGCATTTTCGACCAAGTGGCCGAAACTGAGGAAACCTCCCTTCCGATCGAATCCAAAGTGATGATGAAGGGCCTGAAAGGCCAGGAAAAGAATTTTCACACACTCCTCATCCCCCAACTCTCCCGCCAGCATGGAAAATTCTCCCATGCGATGAGCACCTCCCAAATGATCGAGGCCGTGGACGAAATAAAACCTCATGGAAGGCGTGAGGGAGACAACCAGCCGATGGATTGCCACTGCGCGCTGAAGCTGCCTTTCAAAACTCTGAAACCCGACGCTCTTCAGCTTTTTCTTGTGATAGATGAAATTCACGGGTTTTTTCTGCAGAACCATCTGTACGTCCAGGGTGCTGATGCGCTGGATCCCCAGCAACCGAAGGAGTCGCTCAAAAGCGAGGGCCTGCATCCCCTTCCAGAGAATTTCATCCTCCAAATATTCGGGTGGATAACTCAAGGGGGATTCATGAGAGGCACATTGACGGGCTTCATGGGAAGAGAGGAATTGGAAGTCATTCTGAAGGGCCGCACCTCGATCCCGGAGGTGGCCTCGAATCCATTTTTCCCAATCACCACCGTTTTGCATGACCTGAAAGCAATTGGAACGGCAGAGCAGAAAATCATCGAGAAGGTCAGAAACCATCATGCCCTCTTTGATGGAGGCTGAGCCCAGTATGCACTGCAGCGCATAGACATCCAGGAAGCTTTCGTTTTTTTTCGCCGTCACGGCATTGAGCGCCCCAAGGGGCGCTTCCCCCTGTATCACATGCCCCAGGAGGCCATGGTTTCTCACGAGCAAAATGACCAATCTCTCCACACGGGGATCCAGGCGGTATCGCTTCAGGATCTTGAACTGTTCAAGGATGGCGGCTCCCCTTTCGGCATGGGGTAAAAACCGCGTGGCATCGTCCAGCCGGTCCTGGTAGCTCTCCATCTTTCCAATTTCCTGAAACAAAAGAGCCAGGGTCATGGCCTGGTAGAGAAAGGGCTGCTGCTGAATTCGATCCACGAGATACTCGAGCACGTCCATCTGCGCAGGGGTCACGCCGATGCCTTCTCCCGCAAGTGGCCCGAATTCTTTCTTGGCCAGCTGGTAGAATGCGTTCTGATTCTGAAATGCGTTGCGGTCTCTGATGACCAGGGCCTGGAATTTCTCCAGGCATCGCATCACGTAACTGCCCAGGGATCTCTTTTCTCTCGTGGGCCAATTTTCCAGCAGATTGCCGAGATCTTGAAGCTCGGGAAGAAAAAACCGCAGGATTTCCGGGCAATGCCTGGCCAGAATGCTCACGTTGTCATGAATCTCCTCGGGAAGGAAGACCTGAGCCTGAAGAATGAACCTGAGACGCCCTTCTATCTCCTCAATTTTCAAATCCTTGGCCGCAAGGCCACCTTCACTTTCCATGAGCTCACACTGAAAAGAACACCCTTCCCTTTGCAGGTAATGATGAAAGCTTTCCAGTTCAGAAAATCTTCTTTCCAGGTCTTGAAGATTTTTTAGATTGATCCCTCTCAGTTTTTGCGATTCGAAATGATTCAGAAGCGCATTGATTTGTTGCATATTGTCTTCCAGATCCACAAAAGAAATGTCGATGGTGTGTGTCTGGGGATTTTTGACGA
Organism: Syntrophobacteraceae bacterium; assembly: GCA_007125915.1. GTDB lineage: Bacteria > Desulfobacterota > Syntrophobacteria > Syntrophobacterales > Syntrophobacteraceae > SLCH01. Next base: position 4,139 of record SLCH01000063.1, on the reverse strand, counting down.
TTCGAAGCCCGCTGTCGTAGACAAATGCGGGACGGCCTTCCTGAAGAGTCTTCATGAGCTGCTGAAAGAAGCCTTGATGAAGCCGCTCTCTGGGAATGCGCAGCAAACCATCGCGGATCTTCTGTATGCGCATGTCCTTGCGCTCTTCCTGAATGCCGGCCAGGATAGGATTGAAGTTGATCACATGCCGCTCACATGCGTTGACAGCGATCCAAACCAGAATGAAACCCGCTCGCGTGCCCAGTTTTGGGAAAAGATGTCCCGTCCCGTGAAACTCCGAGTGCAGAAACTGCCGGAAAAAATAGGACTGCCCAAAGACATAGTTCACCATGAACTCTTGTTTGAACTCCTCTGCAATGGCCCCCAGCTCCAAGGCCTCGTTGAGCAGCTGGAGCTTCTCCGGCTCATAATCGCAGATGACCTCCTTTTCGAAAGTTCCTTTGTGAAGATACTCCTGCCATGTGTCCAGAAATTCGAAAAGGTTGAAAAATTTGAGCATTTCTCGAACGGCTTTGTTCTGCACGCCGCCCAGGGCACTGATGCACAGGTCCTGGAGCTCGTTCCAACTGAGAGCTGAATCGGTTGCCACTTTGATGGCATCTTCATAGAGCCGGTTCACTTCTCTTGCCTGATCGCCCTTGAAAGAATCTCCCAGGGATGCGGCAATTTCAGCCATGCTCATGAGGCGGCACACCCGGAGCATGTCAAGAGTGTCCTGGGGTGCGCCCTCCTTGGCCCTGTCGGTGATGGGCCTGAGGGTAGCGGCGGGAAGCTTCCCAAACACGATGCGGCTCATGGTGGTGTGCCCCACAACGATCAGCAGGATTTCCTTCAACCACTCGCGGTGGAACCCATGGAGAGCTAATTTGGGAATGTTTTCCACGATGGGAGTGAAGTGCCCTTCGATTTGATCGGGGTTGAGGCATTCACGAACCTGCAGGAGCTTCTTGTGTTTCTTCAGGAGCTTGATGATGGGTGCGAAGCTGGCCGTGGGTTTTTTGAAAGGATTGCTCAGGCGCGCCCGTTCATGTTCGGAGAGCTCGGGAAATTCATTGCTCCTGATCTGATCGAGAATTCTTAGGACATCGAGCACATAGCGGAATGAGTTTCGATATTCCGCCACGAGAGAAAGGGAGCATCCCTGCATGCCCGAGGCTTTGATTTCCTGCTCCACCTGTCCCAGAGTGACCGCGGGCTTTTTCTGAGAGCCCACATACACAAAAAGGCTGTCGGGAAGTTCCCTGTCCACTTCCAGACGCTCCTTCCAGTATTGATGGTGGCGCCTGGGAGTTTTGCGTTTCAAAACCTTGGTTTCATAATAGGGTTCGAAAATCCTTTTCCACTGACTCTCGGGATTGTTGATCAAATTGCGAGGGAGCTTGAAATTCAGGTGGGGCAGGCGGTTGATGTCATCTATGGTAAAATCTTCCACTTTCTGGGAAGGCAGTTGGCCTTTGAGCTGTGGATCATAGAATTCAAAGCGATTAACATAATAGTGCAGGTCGGAAACATGAATATCCATGGTCTCCTGACCCCGTTGACCTTCATATTTGCCTTTGGTCCTGAAGGTATGGGCAAACAGAAGAAAGTGTTTGAGGTCGTCTTGCGACTTGAATTTGACCTGGCAGAACTCATTCCCCTGAGGGCCTGGAGAGTGGGCAAGAACATGAAGCATTCCACCGGGTTCCAGCAGATCGTAGATTTTTCCCGCCAGATACATGGCATAATGAAAAATCCGCTTACGGCTCATGGGACGGCGAATGGTTCTGGGAAGTTTTTGCTCGAGCAAAAACTCATAGGGGTCTTTGGGAAGAACCACGATGTCCAGGGGCAACTGCCAGGACCTCAGTTTTTCTAAATTTTCAAAAAGGAAGATGCGGTGGCTGGTCAGCCTTGCAGCCAGTTCGTGCACAAGAAGATCGTGGCTGGAAGTGAGCACTCCCACATCCAGTTTTTCTGTGTGAGTGTCGAAAATGTGTTGAAAGATGAGTTCCTCGATTTCGTCGGCTTTGATCTTGATATCCTGAAGTGAGTGTGCCACAAGGTTGATAGGGATCAGGAAATAGCGCTTGCCTTTGTGGCTGAATCGAATGAGCAGCCCGAGCTTCTGGTATATGTTGTTCAGCCGCCTGGCATTTCTGCTGATCTCACCGGGAGTCTGAAAATCGAAATCCTCGAGAAAATCCGTATCCGCCCGGCTCAAGACACTCTGTTCCATGAGGCCGAGCCCATAGGCGTTGCCGCCGTAGCGGCTGGGCAGGAAGCTGGGATGATCTTCCGAGGCAAAAGTGCCCATAGGGACATCTTGAGGGTTGATCCCATAGAGTTCATAATCTGCGGGACGAATCAGGCGAAAGGAGGTTTCAAGGTTTTCCATGGACTCCTTCTGCCAGATAAAACTGTTATCTTTCATGACCGCTTCCGTTTTCACCTTCTCCGTTCTCACCATGAAATCATGGAGAAGATCTCAACTCCCGACCGGGGTGAGGAGATCCCCAAAAAGTAACCGGCGTGCAGACCTCAAGGACGTGCACCCTGAGCGCACATGAGTCGAAGGTAATGCACAAGGCCAAACACTCCAAGAGCAGCACTCAAACCCAGAAAGTCCAGGACCAGATCGAAGAACGTCGGGTACCTTCCAGGGATGAAGGACTGCAGAGTTTCATCGGCAATGCTCAAAAACACTCCCGAAAGGAGCACTCTTCCAGCAAAGGGGAGAAACCCCCTGCCCTTCATCACGGGATACCAGGCAAAGCAGAGGAGAATGCCAAGAGAAAAATACTCGATGGGATGAAACCAGCTGGTGCTGAAAGATGGGGTGACGTCGCCGAAAGATCTGCTGGAAAGGGAAAAAATGAAGGCCGCATAAAAAAAACATGGCACCCAGCGATGCCAGGACAGGGCTGAATGAGGAGCGCGGGCCTGCACCAGAGGAGTGCAAAGAGCTCCGAACAAAAGCACGGAGAGAGGGAGCAGCATCTCGGCCATTCTCATCTGGAAAAGCCAGATAACTCCCATGGCCCCTCCCAACTGAAGGAGGAAAAAGGCACTGACCCACGTCCCATGGGGAGTTCTTTCCATGAAACAGAAAAAATCTTTCACAGCAGCGAAAAACATTCGGTTCATCCATTTCGAATTGGGCTCCCTCACTTCCTCCGGAGCCCCAAAGATCACCGGAGCTTTACGGGGAGGCTCCTTCGCCGTCACAGGAATCTTTCCAACGTGATTTCACCGAGGGTTCCGGTCCCTTGCGTTCCCCTTGCCCTCAGAGAATATATCCTAGCATTTTTAACTCCTTGAGTTCAATTGGCTTATCATGGACACCTTCTTTAGAAAAGCCCTTTGTCATGCCCTCCTCGTCATGGCCGCATGCCTGGCGGTGTGGAGTGACGCTCACTCTGCCCTGGGATTGACCTCTGAGGAGATAAACACCATCGAGGTCTTTCAAAAAGTTGCACCCTCCGTGGTGAACATCACGACGGCCCCCTGCGACCCCGAGTACTTTTTCTGTCCTCTGCCCACCTCTTCCATGTCTGGATCGGGAATCATCCTCAAGGATGACGGAACCATCGTCACCAACCACCACGTGGTGGCCGAAGCCCAGGACATTGAAGTGACCCTCGCTGACGGCCGCCGTTTTACCGCGAGGATCCTTGCAACCTCTCCCCATCATGACATCGCCGTCCTGCGCGTGGAGGCCAATGGGCACCCGTTGACTCCCATTGTGCTGGGAGATTCGGACAGGCTGGAGGTGGGGGGAAAGGTTCTTGCGGTGGGAAACCCTTTCGGACTTGGCCATACGCTCACTGTGGGGACCATCAGCATGACCGGACGAGACATCAGGGATGGCGCCAGGGTTCTCCGCAACCTCATACAAACCGATGCCTCCATCAATCCAGGCAATTCCGGAGGGGCGCTTGTCAATTCAAAAGGTGAACTGGTGGGCATGAACACCGCCATACTGAGTCCGACGGGAACCAGTGTGGGCATTGGCTTTGCCATACCCGTCAACCGCATAAAAAAAGTGACTCCGGGACTGATACACGGATGGAGTGCATGGCTGGGCTGGATATTGGCCTTGATTGTAGTATACTGGGTCCTGAGGCGTATCCATCGTGCAAGGATCAGCCCTCCCGGCC
>SLCH01000079.1 GCA_007125915.1 Syntrophobacteraceae bacterium | reverse complement strand
CCCACGGGCATCTGCACCTATGAGCACGTGGTGGGCAACGTGCCCCATGACAAAATGACCGCAAGATCCATTGAGGTGCGCGGACTCAAGGTTTCCGTGGCTGAAATCCCCATTCCTGTCTCATATGGGCCCGCTTTCGAAGGTGAGCGCGTGCGCAGAGACGATGTGCACCTGGAGTGCGGCGGTGGCAAAACCGTGTGCTGCGAATGGGTCCAGATTGCCAACATGGATGCCGTGGAGGATGGCAAAGTGGAGGTGATCGGTCCCGACCTGAAAGATGTGGAACCGGGCAGCCGGCTGCCCCTGGCCGTGGTGGTGGAAGTGGCGGGGCGCAAGATGCATGAGGATTATGAACCCATTCTGGAACGCCAGATTCATCACCTGGTCAACTACGCCCAGGGCGTCATGCACATCGGACAGCGTGATATCGCCTGGTACCGCATTGGAAAGCAGGCCGTGGAAAAGGGCTTTGCCCTGGAGCACATCGGCAAGATACTGCATGCCAAGTTCCACCAGGACTTTGGCGCCATCTTTGACAAATGCCAGGTGAAGATCTTCACGGACCAGGCCGAGGTGGAAAAGCTTCTTCCCCTTGCTCAGGCCGCTTACAAGACGCGGGATGAGCGCATCGAAGGCATGACCGACGAGTCCATCGAAACCTACTATTCCTGCACCCTGTGCCAGTCCTTTGCACCCACGCACGTGTGTGTCATCAGCCCTGAGCGGACGGGGCTCTGCGGGGCCTACAACTGGCTGGACTGCAAGGCGTCTTTTGAAATCAATCCCACCGGCCCCAACCAGCCCATTGAAAAGGGCGAGACCCTCGATGCCAAATATGGCAACTGGAAAGGCGTCAATGACTTTGTCTACAAGGCGTCACGCCAGTCCATATCGAGCTATAACTTTTACAGTCTCGTCCATGATCCCATGACCACATGCGGCTGCTGCGAATGCATTGCGGCCATTCTGCCCATGTGCAATGGCATCATGACCGTGAACAGGGACTACACGGGCATGACCCCCAGCGGGATGAAGTTCACCACCCTGGCGGGAACCATCGGCGGAGGCAGTGTGGTCCCCGGGTTTGTGGGGCACAGCAAGTACAACATCACCCAGCGAAAGTTCGTTTCGGGGGATGGTGGCATTCACCGGGTGGTATGGATGCCCAAGATCCTCAAGGAAGAGATTCGAGAGAGACTCATCAAGCGGGGTGAGGAGATCGGCATTCCCAACTTCATCGACATGATCGCCACAGAAGAGGATGGTGTCACCGAAGAAGAAGTGCTTGCCTTTCTCGAAAAAGTGGGCCACCCGGCCCTGACCATGGAATCGATACTTTAAGCTGATGCCCGGGCAGGGGGCCGTCCATGGTCCATGTTGCTGATTGAAGGATGTCTTTGTGGGACCACTCCTGTCACCCCCGCGAAGGCGGGGGTTTAGAAAAACTTGAAAAGACGGGTTCCCGCCTGTGCGGGAATGACGTCAAGGGACTTGGACCTTGAGTGAAAAAGCTCCGGTCAACGGCGTTGCCGTCTATGGTGGCCCCCTTCGCCTTTTTTTAAAACGTTCCACCTGAATGGATTTTGAACTGCGACGAGGAGAGAACCAGATGGGCTTGACAGGTATTCAGATTTTTAAGTTGCTACCTAAAACAAACTGTGGAGATTGTGGAGTTCCCACATGCTTGGCATTTGCCATGAATCTGGCCTCCGGCAAGGCGGAACTGGACAAATGCCCCCACGTTTCCGATGAAGCCAAAGAACAGCTGGCTTCCGAATCGGCGCCTCCCATTCGCCCCGTGACCATCGGAACGGGAGACCTCGCGGTGAAAATCGGCGGTGAGACGGTGCTTTTTCGACATGAAAAAACATTTGTGAATCCCCCCGGCCTGGCCACTGTGGTGAGCACGGATGAGGATGACCCTTCAGTGCAGGGCAAAATAGACCGGTTTAAAGAGTGCCAGTTCGACCGGGTGGGCTTGCTCCTCAAATCGGAAATGTTCGTGGTGAGCGACACCTCCGGTGACGGAGCCAAATTGACCGCTCTGGCCAAAAAGGTTTCCGATGCCACCGGTGCGGCCCTTGTGCTGAAATCGGACAATGTGGACGCCTTGAAATCGGCCGCTGGAGAACTCAAGGACAGGAAACCCCTGATCTATGCGGCCACCAGCGCCAATGTGGATGCTCTCGGGGAACTGGCCAGAGAAGTGGCATGCCCGCTGGCCGTGAAAGGTGACGGCACTCTGGAAAGCGTCATTGCTCTCACGGAAAAGCTGACGGGCATGGGCCTCAAGGATTTGGTCCTGGACACGGGCACCCGAGATCTCAAGAAGGCTTTCGAGGAGCAGATAAAAATCCGCAGAGCCGCTCTCAAAGACAAGTTCCGTCCCCTGGGATTTCCCACCATTCTCATGGCCAATGAAATGGCTGAGGGGCTCATGGAGGAAGCTCTCGTGGCCGCGACCTTTGTGGCCAAATATGGCGGCGTGATCGCTCTGAGCGACTTGCAGCCGCACGTCATGTTTCCCCTTTTTCTGGAACGGCTCAACATCTACACGGACCCCCAGAGACCCATGACCGCCGAGCAGGGCATCTACCCCATCAACAATCCCGACGAGAACTCCCCCGTACTGGTCACCTGCAATTTTTCCTTGACCTATTTCATCGTTTCCGGGGAAATCGAATCGAGCCGTGTGCCCGCATGGCTCTGCGTGCAGGACACGGAAGGCCTGTCCGTCATGACGGCGTGGGCTGCCGGGAAGTTTTCCGGAGAGAGTGTGGGGCAGTTCATCAACAAGTGCGGCATCAAGGACAAGGTCAAACACCAGAAAATAGTCATTCCAGGGTACGCTGCGGGTATCAGCGGTGAACTGGAAGAAGAACTGCCCGGCTGGAGTGTCATGGTGGGTCCCCGGGAGGCCAGCCAGATTCCCAAGTACCTCAAGGGATGGTCATCCAGCTGACGT
>SLCH01000208.1 GCA_007125915.1 Syntrophobacteraceae bacterium | reverse complement strand
TTTTTGCCATGACCTGCGACGAACTGGCCCTGGAGATGAAACGTCGCTGGGGGAAAGGCCTTCATCATGCGGCGGCGCTCTACCGCGAAGTTTTTAAATTTGGGAACAGATCCTTTTTCAATGCGCCTGAATTTGTCGCCTCCCCTTCTCTGGCCGTGCAAGTGGAGAAAACCCTGCGCTGGCCCCTTTGCAGGATAAACTCCCGGCAGGAAGACGGTGTGTTGAAATGGATTTCAACCCTCGCCGATGGGCATTGTGTGGAATCGGTCCTCATCCCCGGACGGGGCCGCAACACCCTGTGCCTTTCCTCCCAGGTGGGCTGCAAGATGGGATGCCGGTTTTGTGTGACGGGGTCCATGGGCTTTGTGCGCCACCTCTCGGCGGAAGAAATTGTCTGGCAGGTTCATGCGGCGCGCTTTCAACTGAAAAAGCCTGTCCACAACATCGTGTTCATGGGTATGGGGGAACCGCTCGACAACCTGGACAATGTCATGAGGGCTGTGAACGTCATGAGCGATCAGCGTGGCCTCGACATTTCCCACCGCCAGATCACCCTTTCCACTGCGGGACATGCCGATGGCATTCAGCAACTCGCGGCTCTCAGCCATCGCAACCTGAGACTCGCCGTATCCGTCAATGCTCCCAACAATGAACTTCGCAATCAGCTCATGCCCATCAACGGAAAATTTTCGCTGGAGAGGCTCAGGGCCGAACTGCTGGCCTATCCCCTGGGAAGAGACGGGGTTATTTTCGTGGAATATGTTCTTCTCGCGGGCGTCAATGACGCACGCATCCATGCCCATGAACTGGCCCATTACCTTCGCGGGCTTTCTGTGCGTGTGAATGTCATTGCCTGCAACGGGGACGGTTTTTCAGGTTTTGAGGCTCCAAAACCCGAACGGGTGCGGAAGTTCTGTGAATGGCTTGCGGAACGCAATCTTTTCGTGAGACTGCGTCAATCGAAAGGAGAAAAGATCATGGCCGGCTGCGGGCAATTGGGAGCTTCCATTCTTCGTGGAAAGGATCATGTGAAAAACGGGAAAGCATCATGAGTGAAAAACCCCCGGAACACATGGAGCCCTTGCCGGTCGCCCAAAAGGGGGGGGCTCGCGAAACATCCAAGCCTCCCTGGATCAGGGTGCGTCTCCCCTCGGGCGAGTCCTACGGGCGAGTGAAAGCTTTGATGCGCAGCAAATCCCTTCACACCGTCTGCGAGGAAGCCCGATGTCCCAACATGGCCGAATGCTGGTCTTCGGGAACGGCCACATTTCTGATCCTGGGAGAAATCTGCACGCGCAATTGCCGATTCTGTGCCGTCTCCAGCGGTGTGCCCCGTCCTTGGAACCCTGAAGAACCGGATAAAATCCTTCAAGCGGTGACGGTCATGGAGTTGCGCCATGTGGTGGTCACTTCGGTCACGCGGGATGATCTGCCCGATGGGGGTGCGTCGGCTTTTTCCCGAACCATTGAAGTGTTGCGCGGGGGAGTGCCTCGATGTTCCGTGGAGGTGCTCATTCCCGATTTTGGGGGGGACAGGAAAGCGCTGGAAAAGGTGCTGAAGGCTGAACCTCATATTCTGGCGCACAACATGGAGACGGTGGGCCGGCTTTATGGGAAAGTGCGACCTGGGGCAAACTACGGGAGGTCCCTGGAGATTTTGAGGCTGGCAGCCGCATGGGGAGGGAATTTTGCCGTTAAATCGGGAATCATGGTGGGTCTGGGCGAACACCGGAGAGAAATTCTTCAGGTCATGGACGACCTGAGGAGTGCAGGCTGCCAGATCCTCACCATAGGACAATACCTGAGTCCCGGTGGGAAGCATCTTCCGGTGGAGCGCTTCTGGTCACCGGAAGAATTCGAGGAGCTGCGCACCCTGGCCCTTGGCAAGGGTTTTCTCTGGGTTGAATCGGCTCCCCTGGTCCGCAGCTCTTACCACGCTCATGAGCAAACACGCCACTGGGTCAGGATGTAGTCCCCTTTCTGACATTTGGAGCAGACTTTGTCCTGCCCCGCGGTCTTCTTGCCCGTGGAGCCGACCCCGTGTCTCTCCTTCTTCCGCTTCCGGGCCTTCTCGATGGAGACGCCTGTTTTTCCACTGGAGCACCGGGTGGTGGAGGTGGCAGGACCAGCCAGTCGTCATCGGGATGAATGCATTTCAGTCCACGGCCGATGTATCCTTCAATCACCGGAATCTGAAAGGAATCGTCTTCACTGGCGAAACTGATGGAAATGCCCGTGGCCCCCGCCCTTCCCGTTCTGCCGATGCGGTGCACGTAATCCTCGGGGTCCATGGGAAGGTGGTAATTGATCACGTGGCTCACGTCATCGATGTGCAAACCTCTTGCCGCCACATCCGTGGCCACCAGCACCCGGGTTTTCCCTCCTTTGAAACCTTCCAGCACACGCACGCGTTTTTTCTGGTCCACCTCCCCTGAGAGGAGCTCGCTTTTGATTCCGTAACGGTTCAATTGCTCTGTGAGACGCCGCGTCTGATCGCGCCGGTTTCCGAAGACAATGACTTTCTTGAGGTTCTGAAGGGTGATGAGGTTATAGAGGAGGGCGAATTTATCCTCCATGGTCACGATGTAGATGACCAGTTTCACCGAATCCACAGCCACCTGTTCCGGCTCGATTTCCACCGTGACGGGGTCCCGTGTCCACTGGGAAGCAAGGCGTGTGACGTCGTTGCTGAGGGTGGCGCTGAGCAAAAGGGTCTGGCGTTTGTCCTTGTAGGGTGTACTGCGGACGATTTGCTGCACATCGGGGATGAAGCCCATGTCGAGCATGCGGTCGGCCTCATCGATGACGAGCATTTCAACCTTATCCAGCTTGATGTCCCCCTGGCGGTGAAAATCCAGGAGCCTTCCGGGAGTGGCGGCCACAATGTCGACGGGATTCTCCGTCAGCTTGCGTCGCTGTTTCTCGTAGTCCATGCCACCATAGACGGCAACCGTCGTGTGGGAAGTGTAACGGGCGAGATCCCTGGCATCCTTTTCAATTTGAATGACCAGTTCTCGAGTGGGACCCAGGATGAGCACTCGGGGCCTTCCGGCGCCGGGAGGCCGGGAGAGGGGATTTTTCATGAGATGCGTGAGTGCCCCGATCATGTAGACGGCTGTTTTCCCCGTTCCTGTTTGAGCCTTTCCCGCTGCATCGGAGCCCGCCAGTACGTGGGGCAGCATGGCGGCCTGGATGGGGGTGCAGTATTGAAACCCCAGGTCGAACACTCCGTGCATGATTTCTTCAGGAAGCTGAAGATCGTGAAATCGGGTCCGGCCTTCCAGTTCGGGCACTTTGAACCTGGAGATGTCCCATGCTTCCCCTTCACCCGGTGTTTGCGGCTCCGGTGCTGCCGGTTCCCCACGGCCCTCTGCCGCGGCTTTCTTCTCCTGATCCTTCCTGGGTCGTCTCGATCGTCTGGGCCTTTTGCGAGGTGGGCGCGTCCTTTCGGTGCGGGTTTCCCGGGAAGGGCCTTCCTCAGAAGTTTGCTGGCTGGTTCCCGGCTTTTCAGGGGTTGATGGCTCATCACCGGGTTTGACCTCGCTGGGTTTTCTTCCGCCAGCCAATCCGGTTTTCCATGTCTTGAACTTGTTGATGATGGATTTGATCAATTGCTGTATGCCTTTTGATGAAAATGGTGAAAGATTGATATTTTTCGAGCTTCAAGCACTCTTTCATGGGGGCTTGCCTTGTGCTCGGAATGCTTGAGGTTGCCTCCAGATTTCAGTGGTGCTCCCGGGCCTTGTGAAAAAGCATTTTCGGCCAGTCGTCCATGATGAACTTGAGCCGCCATTCATTGGGAGCCAGATAGGTCAAATGCCCCGCCGCGTCATGAGCCAGGTTGTTCTGGTTTTTTTTCTCGAAATCTTCAAGGAGCTTCCTGTCCTCAGAATCCACCCACCGGGCGGCGGTGAAACTGGTAGGTTCGTAGATGGCATCGACGCCGTATTCATCTCTGAGCCTGGCCATGGTCACATCAAACTGCAGCACGCCCACGGCTCCCAGAATGTAATCTCTGCCCACCAGCGGTCGGAAAACCTGGACGGCGCCCTCTTCCGCCAGTTGCGTGAGTCCCTTTTGAAGCTGTTTCATTTTCAGGGGATTTTTGAGGATCACCTTTCTGAAATGCTCCGGGGCAAAATTGGGGATGCCCCTGAACTGGAGGGGTTCTTTTTCCGTGAATGTGTCCCCGATTTTTATGGTTCCATGGTTGTGAAGACCGATGATATCCCCTGGGTAGGCCTCCTCAACGTTGGCCCGGTCCTGAGCCAGAAAAATGATGGCGTTGGCCAGGGTGATCTCTTTCCCCAGCCGGTGATGCATCACCCTCATGCCCCGAGTGAACTTTCCCGAACAGATCCTCAGGAAGGCAATGCGATCCCGGTGAGCCGGATCCATGTTCGCCTGAATCTTGAAAACAAATCCCGAGAAAGATTCCTCGTAGGGTGAAACTTCCCTCGTGTTCGTGGGCCTGGGGCCGGGGGGAGGTGCCATCTCCACGAAAGCGTTCAGCAGCTCACGCACTCCGAAGTTGTTGAGGGCGCTTCCAAAAAAGACAGGGGTCTGGTTTCCTTTCAGGTATTGGTCCATCTCAAAGGGGTTGGCTGCGCCTTCGAGCAGCTCCACATCTTCTCTCAACTGGTCTGCCTGTGACTGAAGGTGTTCATCCAGGACCGGGTCCGAAAGATTTCGAATGACAAAGCCTTCATGGCGGCGTGTTTCCAGGCCTGGAGTGAAAAGATGAAGGGCTCTGTTGTACAGGTCGTAAACACCTTTGAATCTCTTGCCTGCCCCAATGGGCCAGGAGAGAGGCGTGCATTCAATCTGCAGCTTTTCTTCGATTTCCGAAAGAATGTCCAGGGGTGGCAGGCCTTCCCGGTCCATTTTATTGATGAAGGTGATGATGGGCGTGTTGCGCATGCGGCACACCTCCATGAGTTTCTCCGTCTGAGGTTCCACGCCATTCACACTGTCAATGACCATGAGGGCGCTGTCCACAGCCGTGAGCACCCGGTAGGTGTCTTCAGAGAAATCCTGGTGGCCCGGGGTGTCGAGAAGGTTTATTTCATAATCCCTGTAATCGAACTTCATCACCGATGTGGTGACGGAGATGCCCCTTTCCTTTTCGATGGCCATCCAGTCACTGGTGGCATGACGGGCTGCTTTTCGAGCCTTGATGGCTCCCGCCAGCTGTATGGCGCCGCCGAAAAGGAGCAGCTTCTCCGTGAGAGTTGTTTTTCCTGCATCGGGATGGCTGATGATGCCGAAACACCTTCGCCGATCCACTTCCCTGCTGTGTTGCTTGTTCACGCTGAAACCTCTGTGGCAATACAATCGAATGAGTTCCTGAAAGGCCGCCGATAAACTGAAAGGGGCCTTTTTGTGCTGAAATATAAGGAAAAAAGTGACAAGGGTCAATGGCGAGGCATTGGGTTTTCCATGGGGGTGTCACTCACTGGAGGGGGCTGGTCCCAATGAGTGCTCGAAAAGCTTCAAAATGGCGTCTCGACCGTTCTCCGTGAGGTTTCTCGTTCCCGTTCCCACAAAAGTATCGTGGGAGATGAGGGCCTCTCCCTGAATCCAGCCCTTATCCTGCCAGTTGAACCATTGCCTGCGGTCCTGATCGTAAACGGAAAGGGGACGATTGAAAAACTTGGCCAGTTCAACGCCCCAGCCCGTTCCCCCTTTCACGGTGCCGTCCTCTTTGATGGTTCCCACGGCAAAGACTTGGTAGCCGCTGTTGATCATGTGAAAAATGGACTGCATGACGCGGCGGATTTTGTTCACGTTGGTGTAGGTCCTTCCCATGCGCTGGCAGACGATTTCCATGCTGACGTCTCCGCGCCGCAGGTCTTCTTCTGTGAGAAACTTGACATTTCTCACGCGCTCCATCTCGTGCCCCACGAAAGTGAAGTTCACCTCCCTGATGCCCCACTTCTCGGCACATTCCCCGAAGGTCGCTTCCGCACCTTTGAGTCCGCCACTGTAGAGTATGTATTGCGAAGGGTCAGCCATCTCTTTCTCTCCAATTTTATGAACTTATATTATAAAGAATGTTTCGCTGCGTTGGGAAAACGGTTCTTCAAACCCCGTGGCGATTCATATGAATATAAAGCTTTTTGTATAACCCCTGCTTCCTCGAAGGAGTTTGCAGGTCCGGTGAAAAGGGATCATCGCCGATTGTGCGTGACATTGGAAGTCAAATCATTTCTCGTGGCTGGTTAAAGCTTCAAAAAAAGGAGGGTATTCCCGTGTGGAACAGAGAAGAGCTGAAAAGTCATCGTGAGGTTGTGGATCAGATCGACTGGAACATGACACCAGAAAAGGCCGTGGAGACTTTTCTCGAATGGGGAACGGGCTGGTCCCGTAAGGAAGACTACGTGCGGTATGAGGGGCAATCGGCCTACTATTTTGTCATTTACGATTGGGAAAAACCCCTGCAGGCGACGCTCATACGCCGGGACACGAGCAATGTGGATGAAGTGGCCAAGGTGGATGTGCCCCGGGAGATGCTTCTCAGGGCCATCGAGGAAGCGGGGCGCAAGCCGGGAGTGGGCGTCTATGCCATCACGGACGAGATCAAAGACTGGCTGAAGGATGCCCTGAACTGCTGAATGAATTTGGACACGGAGACAAGGAAGGGGAAGAGGCGGAGACTGCATGTTCACCCCTTCCCGAGGGCATTCATGAGAGTTTTTTTCTTTGGTTCAGGCTTGCAGCACTTCCCGGACCTTCCTGGCCAGGTCCCCCAGAGAGAAAGGTTTCTGAATAAAATAAACCCCTTCAGCCAGAACACCCCTATGAGCGATCACATCTGAAGTGTAACCGGACATGTAAAGGGTTTTGAGATGAGGGAGCCGTGAATGAAGCTCGTCCGAAAGGTTTTTTCCGCTCATGTGAGGCATGACCACATCGGTGATCAAAAGATGGATCATATCCCTGCGGCTCAAAGCCATGTGGATGGCCGACCGGGGTGAGTCGGCCGTCAGCACGGTGTAACCGAGTCCCTGAAGCATCATTTCCACCAGTTTGAGTATGGAGGGTTCATCTTCCACCACCAGCAACGTTTCACCCCGGCTTCGGGGTATTTCATCTTCACCCTGACCTTTCGAAACGCACATTTCCCCTTTGTGCCTCGGAAAATAAACGGTAAAAGTCGACCCCTTTCCCGGCACGCTTTCAACTTCCACAAACCCCTGGTTCTGCGTGACGATGCCATAAACGGTGGAAAGGCCAAGACCGCTTCCTCTGCCCACTGCCTTGGTGGTGAAAAAAGGTTCGAATGCGCTGGCAAGGGTTTCTTGAGACATGCCGCACCCATCGTCGGCCACGGACATGAACACGTATTCACCGGGAAGACGGTTGTTGTGATCCCGGCAAAGGCTTTCGTTGAAAGCGGCTGTTCCCGTTTCGATAGTGATGGTGCCCGTGGATGAAATGGCATCTCGTGCATTGATGCACAGGTTTGTGAGGATCTGGTCCATTTGAAAAGGATCCATCCTCACGGGCCAAAGACGAGGGCTCGGCGACCAGATCAGGTCGATGTTTTCGCCGATGAGACGTTCGAGCACCTTGAGAGTGCTCTCGATGACTTCATTCAGTTCCAGCACCTCCGGGGCAATGGCTTGCTTGCGCGCAAAGGCGAGGAGCTGACGGGTGATGTCCGCCGAACGGGTGGCGGCTCTGTGGATCTGGGTGATGCTGTCATGAAGGGGATGGGATGGACTCAGTTCCGCCAGCGCCAACTCAGCATAACCCAGGATCACGCTGAGCATGTTGTTGAAGTCGTGGGCAACGCCACCCGCGAGTTGACCTACCGAATCCAACTTCTGTGCGTGGTTGAGCTGTGCTTGCAGCTTTTCCTTCTCTTTCTCCGTTATTTTGCGTTCAGTGATGTCCATGATGGTGCCCGTGAGTCTCACAGGCCGTCCCTGCTCATCCCCTTCGAATCGGCCCACTTCATGCACCCAACGCTCCCGGCCATCGCTGCCCCGGATGATTTTGTATTCCTGTTCAAAGCGTTCCAGGTTTCTCATGGCCAGATCGTGTGCTTCCATGACTCTTTGCCGCCATGGGGGAAGCACAAGGGACAACCATTGTTCCAGGGTGTTTTCCTTGCCCGGCGGCAGCCCCAGGAGATCGTAGAGTACGGAAGATCCTTTCCACCTTCGGGTGTTGAGGTCCAGGGAATAACTGCCCACTCCCGCAGCTTCCTGAGACTTGCGAAGCATTTCCTCACTCTCTATGAGGGCTTTTTCCGCCAGCCGGCTTTTGGCCTGCAGGCGGAAAGCGGTCAGCCTGTCTTCCAGGCGCCGGGCAAAAACATTGACCAGTCGACGTGTCTGATCATTCAGGGGGGCTGTGTGCTCGAAAAGAATGACATCTTCGTCCTCTGAACCCTCGTTGAAAACCAGTTTGAGCACATGGGAATTGTCTGAGAGTTTTTCCAGCTTTTCCCGGACCTCCTGGAGCGTTGTGAGCCCCGATGCGGCAACCAGTGCACCCTGTTCCAGGCCGCCCGATACCAAAGCGAAGCAGCGGGCGCCAAAAAGTCGTGTCACCTTTTCAACAGCTTCGCGGGCCAGTTCCTCTTGCGATTCCGTAAAGGCCAGACCCGAAAGCTCATGGAGCACGGAGAGTTCAGCCAGAATGGAATGGCCGGGACTGGACAATTCCCCGGGTGATCCTTTTCTCGCGGGAAGCTTTGCCGTTGCGCTCATGGGAGCGTTTCCTTCCCAACGGCCACCACCGTGGTTTTGTTGTGAAATATGGGAACATTGTCATGACTCCCGATTTCACCGAAGGTGAGAGCCCCCAGCAAAGGAACATCCGGTCCCACGGTTTCCCTCAGGACCTGAATCTCTTCCTGAAATCGATCTCCCATGAGCATGATTCGGGATATGCAGTCAAAGAGCAGCATGAAAGCGGGTTTGGGGGCCGCTGAAACCGCCTGTTGGGCTGCATGTCCCGCCGCTTCGACAAGCCCCTCCAGAGTGCAGTCCATGATGGAGCCCACCGCCTGGGAGGGAACTTCCGTCACAAAGTTGATGCTGCCGTCTTCGTTGACGCTCAGAGGATCACGGATGACATACTGGCCCCTGATGTTGGGAAAGCCAATGGGATGCATCATGGCTTTGGTGCCGAACTGTTCTCTGCTGGTGAGTCCCAGGCGGCGGCTGTATGCTGCGAATGCGGGGAATCCATCAATTTCATAAACGGTCTTACCCCTCGCTTTGGTGATCACCAGGGGGCTGCCCACCGGAACCCAGCCATGGCCAAAGCCGATCCCCATGTGCAGTCCCTCCACGAGGGCAACGGCCACGGCGTCTTGTGAAATCTCCTGTTCCGTGAACTGGTAGGTCTTGAAAAACTTCAAATTATCTCCTGCGCCGCCTCCGATGTATTGGAAATTTGGACCCATTTGGTTGTAAAGGCCACGCAGCATTTCCGGCACATTGCCCTGGAATCCGTCGGGCATTGCCATGATGGTTCCCCTTTTAAAGTTCTTTTCCAGCAGGGTGAGGGCTGCCTTTTGCCCCACCTTGAAGGCATCATGGGCAAGGCCTTTCTGAAGGGTGGTGGTTGCGCGAAAATTCCCGCTCAAAGAAAGTACTCCCACACCCTGGGTGTGGACTCCTGCGGCGGTGATCACTCCTCCACAGCAAAAGCCTGCGATGAGTGAGCGGGGGAAGACAGACTTGACTCCGAAGAGAACCTGCTCCTGATCATACGAATCGGTGGTGAAAACCAGCGTCAGCACAGGTGGACCGGAAGCGGATTCTGCACCTTGGGAAGCCCAACGACCAGCGGAAAAGGAATCGTTATGATTGTTGAAAGACACTCCTGCGGTCATGTGTTTTGCTCCGGTAAAATGAGAGCTTGCCTTTTGCCATGATGGAAGGATAATCGGTTGCGATTTTGAAAGTCTCAAACATTTTAAGACCTTTTCAAAAGAAACTTTCCATCGGGTGTGGATGTGAAAAAACCGATGGGAGCATCCATCAAAATCCCATGGTCCCCTTGAGAAAACATGGGATGAGCTTTTTTCGTGTTTTCCGGGTTGGAGGATTTTCCAGGCATGGTCAACTCCGGTTTCATGAGGCAGAGCGGTGCTGTTCCCATCATGCTTGCTATTTCTGAAGGTTTTGCCTGTACCGTCACAAGCGCTTTTCTAGACTTCCTACACACAGGTGTCCAAAGGCAAGGGAAAAAAGATAATGAAGACGACCTTTGCCTCTTTTCGCCTTTTCCTAACCGTGTCGGCAATTTATGTTTTCAAGGAAAGGTGTCTGAAAAATGTTTGGAGAGAATGGTCCCCCAATGCAATGTCGTTGACTTAACGGATTGTGTGTTGCCCACTCCCCTGACCACCACGAAAGCGGGGGGTCTGGAAGGCCTTTAAAAGACTGGATTCCCGCCTTCGCGGGAATGACGTAAAGGTGGTATTGCGCCAGTTGAGACAACTTAAGTCAACAACATTGTCCCCCCAATGACCCTCTCGGCAGGGGAATAGGGGAAAAATTTTCAGGCGTCCATCTTTTGCAGCGCCCTCTGGTTCTGTTTCTTCCGGGGGAGTGTTGTCCTTCGGTTCCAGGGAGAAGTGCTGGGGTGAACGAAACAGGAGCAAAGCTTCTTCATTTTGCTCGAAAGGAACACGTATTCCTCGCGCTGGACAAATTTTTCAGGAAAGACTTCCATGGCTAAGAGTCTTGTGCTGGTGGGAGGTGGCCATGCGCATCTCACCAGCATCAGCAGAATGAGAGAACTGACCGCCGGAAGGCACCGCGTGACCCTTGTGAGCCCCTCCCCTGAACACGCCTATTCGGGTATGGGGCCCGGAGTCCTGGGAGGTTTTTATTCCATTGAGGAAATACGGTTTCCCATCAAAAGAATGGTTGAAGGTGGGGGCGGTCTTTTTCTGGAGGACCTCGTGACTGAAGTCGATCCCCGCCGTCGCCTTCTCGGACTTGCTTCAGGACGTGAAATTCCTTTCGATGTGGTTTCCTTCAACGTGGGAAGCGGAGTGAACCCATCTCTTGTGAAAGACCCCCTTTCCCCCGTTTATCCCGTCAAGCCCGTTGAAAACCTTCACAGGGCTCGAAACCGAATCATCGAACTGGCGAAGGAAAAGAAAAAGATTGGAATCCTGGTTGTGGGAGGGGGAGCTGCGGGGCTCGAAGTGGCAGGCAATGCGTGGCGGCTTCTGAAGGAGCAAACTCGCGAGGGAAAAATCACTCTGGCGGCAGGGGGGCGGTTGCTCAGCTCTCACGGAGGGAGGGTGCGTGAAGAGGCCCTTGTTTCTTTG
>SLCH01000111.1 GCA_007125915.1 Syntrophobacteraceae bacterium | reverse complement strand
TGGAGTTCGCTGCGCTTGCTCCACCGAGCCCACCAGGTGGGTTCCATGGGAAAGACAACGGCTTCCGCCATGTGGCCCGCGGCATATTCCCATTCCTGTCGGGTGTCCACCAGGAGTAAATCGGGTTCGCTCTGGTACCATTCCCACAGTTCGTCTGTGGAAACCACTCCGTAGCCGCCTTGCGCCGCCTGGGCCAGAACGTCCTCCCAGGTGGCCTCCTGCAAGGTCATGCTCCGGCTTGTCAGCCACAGAGCTGCAAGCACCACGGTAATGAGTACCGCCAATCCTGAGATGATTCCCTTTCGCATGGTGCCATCTCCTTTTTCGCGGGACGGGCTCAAGGGGCAATGCGCCCCTCGTGGCGGAGTTTGGCCAGCACAAAATCAACACCGGATCGGGAAAGGCCCACTGCCTCTGCCAAATGGGCGGGATCCAGCTCTTGACCGTGAAAAAGACGAATGACTTCTTCTTCCAATTCCTCCAGCCAATTTTCGAACAGGATCAGTATTTCTGGATGGGAGATGGCCTGCAGCTGGCGGGAACGAGCCACTTTTTCCACCAGGCTTTGACACATTTTGGTTGGATCGACACCCTCGTCCAGGCATTCGGCCAGTCAGAGGTGCACCATGCTGCTGACCTTGTCTGTGTCGGGGCCCCCCGTCATGCCCGTGATGATCTTGATGCGCTGTTCGTCGGACAAGAGGGGAAAAACTTCCGAGGCGGCGGCAGCAATGCCCTCGGCAGCTTCTTCCGGGGTCATGTTGGCAAGCACCTCTTTGAGTCGAGTCATGATCATTATCTCCTGCATCATAGGGTTTTCTTTTCTGCCAGAAGAACTTCCGCCAGGGAGCCCAGGGCTTTGAGAATGGCGAGGATCTCTCTGCGGGCCAGGGTATAGAAGACAAAAGGCCCCCGGCGCTCCACCCGGACCAGCAGGGCCCGTTTCAGCTCTTTCAGATGATGAGAGACGAGGGGCTGAGAAATTTCCAGGATCTCGGCAATCTGGTTCACCGACTTTTCGCCCTCCTGCAGACAGCAAAGAATGCGCAGCCGGTTGGCGTCGGAGAGCGCCCTGGCCAAAAAGGCCACATCGGGCAGTTTCTCTGAAGGATCAGGGGCTGATGAAAGCATGATGAATCCTGAGTTGAATAAACATATAAACGTATATTGATATAAAGAATAAGGGGCGTTTCGTCAACAGGGGCACGTCTCCTGTCATGACATTTTCTTGTAACAGGAAAGGCCTTTTTTCACGGTCAATGGGGGATTGGGGAAGGCTCGGGTCCAGGTCTGTCAATGGGGCCGTGAGGTTGTGAAACAAAACGGAGCCTCCATGCACCTGGACAGGGAAAGGGGCAAAGGCGCAGTTTCCGAATTCATTTTTCCATGGCAACCTGGCGCTTCTCCAGTGGCACAAGGGGAAGAAGCCGCCGCCGAAAGGGAAGCCAAAAGGGGAGAAAACAAAACCGTCCTCCTGGGGGAAGACGAGGCGGTCCTCATTGCCTCAAATTCCAGGGTCCTCCCCGATGGCCTTCAAAAGGTCAGGAAAAGGCGGGGTATGAGCCTTCCCAAGGAGGAAAAAACGTTTCGGGGATTCAGGATTCATCTTCTTCCAGGGAGCCCGCACGGCCCCGTGATTCGTCCACACCTCGACTGACCAGCCACGCCAGTGCAAAGAGGACGATGCAGAAGAGGATGGCCGTGTGCAGGCCGACCAGGCTCTGGAGAATGCCGATGGCCAGCACCCCGAACACGCCGGCCAGCTTCATGGCCATGCCCCAGAAGCCGAAAAACTCTGCCGAGCGGTGGCGTGGTGAAAACAGCCCCACCAGGGTGCGGGTCGAAGACTGGCAAGACCCGAGACTCATTCCGGCGGCGCACCCCACCACCAGGAACACGTGCTGGGCCTGCCACTCCACACCCAGAAATGTCCGCAGCACTTCCGTCAGGAGTGGGGTCAGGTAGATGAGGGAGATGGACACCATCCACATCACCAGGGTCACGGCATAGGTCCGCAGTGCCCCGATGCGGTTCTGCAGATAACCAAACCCCACAGCCCCCAGGGCTGCAGTGATCTGGACGATGACAAACATGAGGGTCCGCACATGAGGTTCCCAGCCGATCACCTGGGCGCCATAAATGAAGGCATAGGTGATGATGATGTAAATGCCGCTCATGGCGAAAAAAACCGATCCCAGCAGGACCGCCAGGTCGCGCCGCCGGCCGATCTGCCTCAGGGTTCCGCGAACCCGCTCCAGTCCGACTCCCACATAAGTCCGTCCCGCCGGAAGCACACGCCGCCGGCCCCGTTCACGCAGCCACATAAAGGTCGGAATGGCGGCCACCAGGAAGAAAAAAGCGGCCCAGGGCCCCACCCAGCGGATGCGGTGGAAATTCTCGAGGCTGACATCCCCCAGGAAAAGGAGGACGATCACTGCCGAGCACATGCCCCCAACATAGCCCATGGCCCAGCCGAAACCGGAAATTTTGCCCAGGTCCTCGGGGGGTCCCAGGTCGGGAAGGAAACTGGCGATGAAGGCATCACCCATGGAATAGGCGAAGTTGGAAATGATCAGGAGCACCACCCCGAGGAAGGCATATCCCGGGGCGACAAAGTAGAGGGCGGCGGTGGCCACCACGGTGACCAGGTAGCTGGCGAAAAGAAAGCGTTTCTTGCTGGCCGTGTAGTCCATGATGGCGCCGGCCACGGGGGAGCAGAGCACCACCAGCATGTAGCCGACGGCCAGGGAACAACTCCACAAAAAGTTGCCCCACCGGTAATGGGGACCATCGCCCACCACCACGCGGGTGAAGAGGTCCCCGAATACCACGGTGATGATCAGCAGGGTATACGACTGGTTGGCGAAATCGAACATGGCCCAGCCGAAGATTTCCCGCCTGGTGGCGAAGGCGGACTGACCCCTGGAAAAGGGGGCCCTCGAGCTCTGGACCTTGTCGTTCATTTGCACTAACCTTCCCGTTGCGGGTCAC
>SLCH01000115.1 GCA_007125915.1 Syntrophobacteraceae bacterium | reverse complement strand
GGAATGCCTTCTTCATGGGGAAAGGGGGTCATGTCAATGATGGCTTCGGGGAGGCGGGTTTCTTCATCGAAGATATGAAAGGCAAAATGCAGCAGGTTGAGTCTCTCTTCGTACCGCTTCTGAAGGAGGTAGTGGTAAAGATCCCTCACTGCCTCACCCGAAGAAGCGCCCTTTTTTGTTTTTAATTCCACGAACTGGAAGACAAAGGGATGCCCTGGCGTCAGCAGGGAGGCAAGGTACTTCTCCGGGGACACGTCCAAAGCCTCCCCAGGTGTGTCATATTCTCGAAACTCAAGAAAAAGCCTGGTCCAGTCGATGGTTTCCACTTCGGTGCATTTTTTCATGAAGAACGCTTCTCTCGCCCGTGTCATTCGTTGGGTGAAACGGGTATCACCTGATCCATGATTCCTTCCCTCAATTTCTCCACCAGCCAGAGGGCGGCGCTCAGCTTGTCGATGCCTGACTCCCACAGAGGATTGGCCTGCTCATTTTCCTGGGCAATGGACCGAAAAAGCTCGTCTGCCCTGTCCAGCAAGTCAACGATTTCTTGAACCTTGTCTTCCACTTCTATCTCCCTTTTTCAGGAAAACGGGATGGTCGTCCTTTCCATACCACAGTCCGCACATTGCGGGATCAGCGTCTAAAATAGTCAATGAAAGAACTGAATGCAAGGGATCAGGAGGCCCTTCCAGCGCCGAGTCCCCTCTTTGGAGGGCTTTCACTTCGGAAGGTTTTTCCTCGGCGGACGCCAGGATGGTCTTCTTCAAGGTCCACTCTTTGCCGTCGGAATAGGCCTCAATGGCTCCATGGTGATCGGTCCGGAAAATGGGTATTTGAAGGGCCCTGGCGCGGTCTAGAACTTCCCGGGTGGGAAAGCCGAACAAGTTTTGAAATCCACAAGAAAAAATCAGGGCTTTGGGCTGCATGGTCCGCAGCCATTCTTCACTGCTGGAGGTGGAACTTCCATGGTGGGCGGCAACGAGCAAAACTTGCTGTTGAGGATCGGGTTTCAGGGGCAGAATGATCTCCACGGAGCGATGGATGTCTCCCGGGAGGATGAGGGAAGTCAGCCCGTAACTGATTTCCAGCACAAGGGAAACGTTGTTGAGATCCCTTCTGTCCCATGTTTTTCCAATGTAGTCCTCAGTGGGATGCACCACGCGCACCTGCGCGTCCCCCACAGGGCGGCTGCCCAGGATGGCATCCAGTTTCCTCACGGGGATGTCCCTTTTCACAGCGATGGCTTCCAGGTCGCCGATGGCCTTCTGGTTGGCGTTGATGCCGCTTTCCCAGAGCTCTCCCACGGAAAAATTGGAAAGGATGAATTTGAGGCCGTTTTTGTGATCGGGATGATCGTGGGACAGAACCACATAGTCCAGGTGGTTGACTTTTCGATGCCATAAAAAGGGAGCCACCACATGTCGGCCCACATCGAAGGAGTCGTCCCAGAAGCCTCCGCCGTCCACCAGCATGGTCTGTCCGCCGGGGAACCGTACAAAAGCGGAGGAACCCTGTCCCACATCGAGAATAACCGCTTCCAGCCGTGGGGGAGGGGTCTTCTGAAAAGAAGAAACAGCGAACCCGGACAGAAGACTGAGGGACACCAGGGAAAAAATTACGCAAAGCCGCCTCAACGCCCCCGTGGGCAGAAGGGCGACCATGAGCCCAGTGTAATAAACCAGCAGCCACGAAAGGGGGACTCTTCCCACATATTTGAAAGACCACTCCCGGTGGGCGCAAAAGAGGATGATTTGCCGGGATACATCGAGCACCAATGCACCCAGCTTCAACAGGACCGTTCCAAGGGGCTCGAAAATGGAATGAAACACGAGGGCCGCAAGGCCCAGGGGCAGGGCGGCCAGGCCCACCAGGGGAACCAGGACGGTGTTGGCCAGGAATCCCATGAAAGAAACGCCATAAAAATGATGGGCAAGGATGGGAAGCACACTCAAATTCGCCGCGAGGGAAACCCAGAAAGCGGACCAGAATGGTGTCATGGGGATGAAGGCGCGGTGGTGTGCGAAGGGCAGAAGCTTTCCAAAGCCCTTGCGAATGGGCATGGAGGCCCTGGCCATCCAGACGATGCCCCCAACGGCCGCAAAAGAAAGCTGGAACGATGGCTGCCAGAGGCTGTGCGGGTTGACAGCAAGGATGATGATGGCCGCTGCACAGAGAGTGGTGGTGAAGTCCTTTTGCCGATACCGGAGCATTCCGAAAAAAAGCACGACCACAAACACCAGGGCCCTCCAGGTAGGAAGGGCCATGCCGCTGATGGACGCATAAAAGGCCGTTGCGGCAAGGGCCACCCAAAGGGCAATGTGCTTGTCCGCATAACGGGCCAGTAGAGAAGGAAGCAAAAATCGAAGAAGCCGGCATGAGAGCCAGAAGGTGCTCATTGCCACCAGGCCCAGGTGGAGGCCCGATATGGCCAGAAGATGAGCCACTCCCGTGGCGGTGATGGCTTCCTGAAGTTCTCTGGTGGTGAGGTTCCGGTAACCGAGCAGCAGGGCGGCATAGAGGGATCCTGTGTCCCCCTGGACATTGGCCTGAAGATACTCCAGGTAATTCATTCTCACACGGTTGGCCGAGCTTTTGAACCCCTTCGCCCCCTTTGATTCCTGCAGGAGAGAACTGCCTTCGGGCGACACGGGGACCATCCACCCCCTGTGGCGCAGGTGAGCCCGGGCGTGGATCCCTCTCTCCCCTTGCGCCCGGACGTAATCGTATCCGCCCGGATTGTTGAAATTATGAAGCCTTTTGAGTGTGAGCCTGGTGAGAACAAAGTCACCCTGTACGGGAATGGGTTCTCCCCTGGCAGGAAGAGGGAGGGATACGAGAACACCGCCTTGCACGGGAATGGCCTCATTTTCCTGCACGGCTGCGTGGATTCGAAGGGGTATGCTTACTCTTTCCTGCCTCATGTCAGGGGGGTGCATCACTTCTCCCAGAAAGAGGGTGTGGGGACGCTCGAAAAACGGCCCCATGGAAGGAGGGTGGGGCAACTGGGGGGCTTGGATCTGAACACTCAAAAGACCGAGGAGCACAAAGGTCATGAGGGAGAGAACCGTTTTGTGCGCCTCCCATTGTGGCCTTTTCCAGAGGGCGAGGTTGAGGGCCGCGGCCAGAACCGCGCAAAGAGTGAGCAGTGGGAGATTCGGCTGGATGGGAAGGAGTTCATGGCGGCCCGCAGCGATGCCGCACACCAGGGCCAGAAGGAGACCCGGCATGGGGCGTGCTAGGGGGTGAAGGGAACGGAGCAGCGATGCGAGAGAGGATGGTTTCCCGGGTGCAGGTGCTGGACTGCTGTGGCGGGATTCTTTTTCGCTCATGAGCAGGGGCTTTCCCATGGGAGTGTGAGGCCCCTTTTCCAAAGGCGTTCAGAACCCGGTCACTCCTTTTCTCTCCAAATGCGAGCTCCCACCTGGGAGAGCTTGGTTTCCATGGACTCGTAACCTCTGTCCAAATGATATATACGGCTGATGGAAGTGATTCCTTTAGCGGCAAGGGCTGCAAGAACGAGGGAAGCGGAGGCCCGAAGGTCCGTTGCCATGACGGGAGCACCCGATAACCCTTTCACACCGCGCACCATGGCACTTCTTCCGTCCAGTTCTATTCGGGCTCCCATTCGAGTGAGTTCCAGGGCGTGCATGAATCGATTCTCAAAAATCTGTTCCACAATGAAACTGACGCCGTCACCCAGTGTCATGAGCGCCATGAACTGCGCCTGCATGTCCGTGGGAAATCCTGGGAAGGGGTATGTTTTCACATCGATGCTGCGTATGGGTCCATTGCTGCGCACCTGGATCCGGTCTGGGCCCGTTTCAATGGTGAGCCCCGCACTGCGCAGTTTTTCAATGAGGGCCTGGAGATGTTCCGGAGAGCAGTGGGTCAGGGTTATTGCGCCACCCGTGATTCCTGCAGCTATCAGGTAGGTTCCTGCCTCTATGCGGTCGGGAATGACGGGGAAGGGGTCGGCGGGGGGAGTGAGTTCCCTGACCCCTTCAATGGTGATTTGAGACGTGCCTGCTCCCTCGATGCGGGCGCCCATTGTGTTGAGGTAATCGGCCAGTGCCACGATTTCCGGCTCTCTCGCAGCGTTGACAAGACGGGTCGCACCTTTTGCGAGGCTTGCGGCCATGAGGATGTTCTCCGTGCCCGTTACGGTGACCTGCTCGAAGGTGATGGTGGCTCCCTTGAGTTCCCGGGCTCGGGCGATCACGTAGCCTTCCTCCAGCAGGACTTCCGCCCCCATTTGTTTCAGTGCTTCCAAATGGAGGTTGATGGGGCGCGCTCCAATGGCGCAGCCGCCCGGAAGGGAAACGCGCGCACAGCCGTGGCGCGCCACAAGGGGGCCCAGGACCAGGACTGATGCGCGCATGGTTTTCACCAGTTCGTAGGGAGCCTCGGGCTTCTGCACGCTGCCGGTATCGATGGTCATGAGGTCATCGTGTTCACAGGCGGCGCCCATGTGTTCCAGCAGGCGGCCCATGGTTCTGATGTCCCGAAGCCGGGGAGTGTTGGATAGTTTGTGCTGTCCACTGGCCAGAAGGGTTGCCGCCATCAGGGGCAGGGTGGCGTTCTTGGCCCCGCTGACCGCGATTTCTCCTTGCAGGGGAACTCCCCCTTCCACGACGAGTTTGTCCATTTTTCACCTGTTGCCCAGAGATAAATCGAGTACCCGAAGGATTCCCGAATGATCACGAATGAATTGAAAATGCTTCCGCGAATGGCCAAGCTGCAAAAGGTATTGCTCCAGGGGCTGCCACTGCCTGAAGCCTATCTCCATGAGCAGTTTTCCCCCCGGTTTGAGATAAAGGGGAGCTTCTTCAAGTATCTGCCTGATGATTCTCATGCCTCGAGGCCCATTTCCGTGCAGTGCTTCGGGAGGCTCGTGCCTGGCAACCTCCGGGGCGAGAGCGTGAAACTCCTCATCCCCGATGTAGGGAGGATTGGTCACGATGAGGTCCCAAATGGGACGACGGGCGCTGAAGGCCGAGAACAAATCGGAAACTGCGAAAGCAATACGGTTTTCCACCCGATGCTTCAGAGCATTGCGATGAGCCACCTGAAGGGCTTTCCACGATTTGTCTGTGGCCGTGATGGAAACTTTGGAACACTCGTGGGCGATGGAGACGGCGATGATTCCCGAACCCGTGCCCAGATCCAGAATGTGCAGCGCATTTTTTCCGATGCAGCCGGCGGCTCTGTCCACGAGCAACTCCGTCTCAGGTCTGGGAATGAGAACGGAGGGGTTCACCTCAAAATCAAGGGACCAGAATTCCTGTGTGCCCGTGATGTACTGGCTCGGTTCGCGAAGGGCTCTTCTTCGAACAAGCTCCCGGTAAGTGGCCAGTTCAGGAGCTGTCAGGGGCTGGTCGAAGCGCAGATAGAGCTGAATGCGCTCCATGCTGAGGGCATGAGCGAGCAGGACTTCCGCATCAGCCCTGGGCTGTTCGATCCCTTTGCTTGCAAAATATTCGGCTGTCCACCGCAGCACTTTGAGGATGGTCCAGGTTTCTTCCATCCGATATCCCTGTTTTGGCGTGTGTTCAAATGGAGAAAAAGAGGCGCCCTGCTGGAGTCAAAAAGGTTATGAGGAAAGGGGACGGGGCTGGCGCAGAAAATGAATGGAAGCCTGCCCTCAGGGTCTGCAAGGCATCAGGCAGGAGATTCGCTTTCCATCAATTCGGCTTGATGTGCGGCCGTCAAAGGATCGAACACCTCATCAAGACTTCCCTCAAGAATGGCCTCGAGCTTGTAAAGGGTCAGGTTGATTCGATGGTCCGTGACGCGGTTTTGAGGGAAATTGTAAGTCCTTATACGCTCGCTTCTGTCGCCGGATCCAACCTGGCTCTTCCTGTCCTGCGCTATCCTCGCATCCTGCTCGCTCTGCACCTGGTCCAGGAGCCGTGCCCGCAGGACTTTCAACGCTTTGGCCTTATTCTTGTGCTGAGACTTTTCGTCCTGACAAATCACCACCAGGCCTGAGGGAATGTGAGTCATGCGCACTGCGGAGTCCGTGGTGTTGACACTTTGTCCGCCGGGGCCTGAAGAGCGAAAAACGTCAATTTTGAGATCGGATGGATCGATGAAGACATCCACCTCCTCGGCCTCGGGAAGAACGGCCACCGTCACTGCCGACGTGTGAATCCTCCCTTGACTTTCGGTGGTTGGCACCCGTTGAACACGGTGGACTCCCCTTTCGAACTTGAGGCGGCTGAAAGCCCCTTTTCCCATGAGGGAAGCGGTGATTTCCTTCAGCCCTCCCAGACCGGTGGGGTGTGTGTCCATGATCTCCACTTTCCAGCCCTGAGTTTCCGCATAACGGCTGTACATGCGAAAGAGGTCCGCCACAAAGAGGGCGGCTTCCTCTCCCCCCGTGCCCGCGCGTATTTCCAGGATCACATTCTTGTCGTCATTGGGATCTTTGGGAGCCAGCATGACCTTCATGTTCAACTCGGTCTGCTCCAGTTGTTCCTTGAGGTCGGCAAGATCCTGCTTGATGAGATCCCGCATCTCGGGATCCTTTTCCGAGTCAAGCAGTTCCTGATTTTCCGCTGCCCGGGCGGTGAGGTTTTTGTAGCGCCGGTAGGCTTCAACCACGGGACTGATTTCGGCGTGCTCCCTGGCGATCCTTTGGTATTCCCTGGGGTTGCTCAGAGTCTCCGGATTGCTGAGGTCCGATTCAAGTTTTCTGAACCTCTCGACGACACTATCTAAACGATCGAAAATCATGGTGTTGAACACGGCTCCGAAATGGAATCATGGTTGGGATTTCAACCTCTGGGGGCGGCTTCAACGGGAGGGACTGGACCGGTTTGTCCTCTTCAGCACCTGGAAAGATGTTTTCTGATGGGCTTTTGCAACGGCAAGCTGCCATTCCTGTCAGTGCGGCCAATGAACCCCATTCTTCATGCATGCGTTTTGCGGGGCAACCTTGTTCCGTGATGCCCGGCAGCGCAAAGAATGCCCCTGATCCCTATTGCTTTTCCTGTTTCTGGAATTTTTCGTATTTTCTGAGAAACTTTTCGATTCTGCCTGCAGAATCCACAAGTTTTTGCTTCCCTGTGTAGAAGGGATGGCACTGGGAACAGATTTCCACGCGAATTTCATCTTTGGTGGAACCCGTGGGCAATTCATTGCCGCAAGCGCAACGAATCACCGTGGGCTTATACACAGGATGGATTTTTTCCTTCATGATCATTTCTCCTCATCAATCATCACATGAACAAAGTGAGAACCGCGAAAATGCCTGAACATTCCTGCTGATCCCTGGCTTTTGCCCTGTTCCCATGGGGAATGAGAGCCGGCAGTCTCAAAGGGACTGCGAATTCTGCCATAGTCCAGTGGAAAGATCAACTAGCGATTCATGGAAGCCAGGAATTCCGTATTGTTTTTGGTTCCCTGCATTTTGTCCAGGAGAAATTCCATGGCATCGATGGGGTTGAGGGGAGAGAGCAATTTGCGCAGGATCCAGATCCGATTGAGATCGTCGGCATCCAGAAGAAGCTCTTCTTTTCGAGTGCCCGACTTGTTGATGTCGATGGCGGGAAAAATTCTCCGATCCGCAAGCTTCCTTTCAAGAACGATTTCCATGTTGCCGGTTCCCTTGAACTCTTCAAAGATCACTTCGTCCATGCGGCTTCCTGTGTCGATGAGTGCCGTGGCAATGATGGTCAGGCTTCCGCCCTGCTCCACATTTCTTGCCGAACCAAAAAAGCGTTTGGGACGATGGAGAGCGTTGGAGTCCAGTCCACCCGAAAGGATTTTGCCGCTGGGAGGGACGACGGTGTTATACGCCCGCGCAAGGCGTGTGATGCTGTCGAGGAGGATGACCACATCTCTCTTGTGCTCCACCAGGCGCTTGGCTTTCTCCATGACCATTTCGGCGACCTGCACGTGGCGCTGCGGGGGTTCATCGAAAGTGGAACTCACCACTTCCGCGTTGACGCTGCGCTGCATGTCCGTGACTTCCTCGGGCCTCTCATCGATGAGAAGCACAATGAGGTATGCGTCGCGGTGGTTCACGGTGACCGCATTGGCGATGTTTTGAAGGAGCATGGTCTTGCCCGTGCGTGGCTGGGCCACAATGAGACCCCGCTGGCCGAAGCCGATGGGGGTGAGCAGGTCCATCACCCGGGTGGATAAGTTGTCAGCGACCGATTCCAGCAGGATGCGGCGTTCGGGATAGAGGGGCGTGAGGTTGTCGAAGAGGATTTTGTCTCTCGCCACTTCAGGATCTTCGAAATTGACCGCTTCCACCTTCAGCAGGGCGAAATAACGTTCGTTGTCCTTGGGTGGACGGATCTGTCCGGAAATGCTGTCGCCCGTTCGAAGGTTGAACCGGCGTATCTGGGAAGGGGAGACATAAATGTCGTCAGGACCCGGAAGGTAGTTGTAATTCTGACTTCTCAGAAATCCGAATCCGTCGGGAAGGATTTCCAGAACCCCTTCCCCGTAGATGAGGCCGCTCAGCTGGGCCTGAGATTGCAGGAGTGCAAAAATGAGCTCCTGTTTTCTCATGGAACTGGCCCCTTCAATGTTGTAGCTCTTGGCAATGACCAGAAGTTCACGGATGTTCTTGTTTTTGAGTTCCACCAGGTTCATCTCATGGGATTTTTCCGGTGACTGACGGGATCTCTCCACATCGTTCTCCATGGATTCACTGGTGTTCTGTGGTGTTGTGTTGGGCATGAGTTTTCTCCCTTGAGGGTATCCCTAGGAAAGTTCCTTAAAAGTTGCTGTTTTCTTTGTCGTCACAATATAATCCTCCCTTGAAGAAATTCGTGGGGCAGACCAAAGTGGTTCTCGCACTGAAGGTCCGTCTATCTTTCTTTTGCCCCGGGGAAAACTCGCCCGGGGAAAACTCGATAGAAGGGAAGCGGGGGACTGCGGATTATGGGCGCTTCAACAGAGCGAGAGAATGATCCTGTTTTTCGATGAATTGTTTGAAAGGGGTTTTCAGCCTCTTGAGCCGTGGGCGGGATTGGTTGCGGTTTGGTCGTTCAACGGGTTTCAAGTCGTGTTCCACATGTTCGCACTCACCCGGTTGCCCCAATGTCCGTGAAAGGACGCGGGGCATTCCTTGCCCCGCGTCACACGCAGCCAGGTGATGGAGTCGGTGTCAGAAGCCCATGCGGCTCCAGACGCTGGGCTTGCGTTCTCCCTTGGAAATTTCCTTTTCGCTTCTGGCCAGCAATTCCTGAATCTCTTCTTCGTAGCCCAGATCAGCTACGGCTTCCGGATAGAGATGAAAAATCGTTTGGAGTCTGTCCCTGGCTGAAGCGTATTCACCGGTTCTGTAATAGAATTGACCCACTTGGAACTCATGGGCCACCAGCCGTTTCTGGCATTCATAGATCTGCTTCTGAGCTCGAACTGCATACTCCGATTCGGGGAAAGCCTGAACCAGGCGCCTGAAAGCATCCATGGCCAGCCGTGTTTCTTCCTGATCGCGGTCTATGGTGCTGAAACTGAGGAAATGACACATGCCAATCTGGTACAGAACGTAGGGGACCACCTCATTTCTCGGATGAAGCCGAACAAACTCTTCGTAGGCTACGGCGGCTTCAGCGTAGTTTTTATTGTAGAAATGGGCGTCACCCAGTTTCAACTCGGCGAGTATGGCGTATTTGCTGTAGGGATATCTTTCTTTCAATTGCTGGAAAGAGCTCGCTGCTCCACTGTAATCCTTCTTGCGCATGGCTTCCATGCCATCCATTGCAAGTTGCTCCGCGCTCAGGGCCGTGGTTGAGGAGCCTTTTCCAAAAAGGTCTCCGAAATAATATTCTCTGAGAGAAGTGCCACATCCGCTGGTGATCCCCGCTGTGGAGAGAATGAACAAGATCAGCAGAAGGCGTGTTCCAAGAACCTGAATCCTTTGTGGAAAATTCATGTGTGACCTCTTTGCTTGATCAATTGGAAAGCATTCATTGGCTACCATGCCACTGCATCGAGACTTCCAGGCTCAAGGCCGTTTCCCATTCAAAACTCTTATATGAGATAAAATGGTCTGCTTTCTCATAACCCTTCGTTTTAAACCAGGCAAGGGAAGCCGGAAGGAATCACAGGCCACTGCGAAACATGATGGATGGTGTGCACCGGCAGAGGATGGCCCGGGCAGCTTATTTTGCCTTGATTGCGTGGCGTTTGGCCAGACTGTCGAATGCTGTCGTTCTTGGGAAGGCTCAGGAGGTTAAAAACAATCGTGGGCACCCACTCGTTGAGATCATCGAGACAGCTTCTTCCTGCTGCAATGCGGCAATGGGCCGGCATTGCTTCCGCTGCCGGTCCTGAGAACTCTATTTATGCATGGATTGAACGGGCCCCCAAAGTCAGGCGAAGCGATCTCCGGTCTCCTTTTGAAAAACCGTTGTGTCTCTTCGCCTGCCTGAACGTGTGCTCCTCAGTGCGGGCCTCATTCCGGGAATGGGCCTGGCGTGGGACCCGGCCTGACTCTGGCCGGAAGCCGAGCCTCGCATGTCCCATGAGCATGCGCGGCCCAGGGATAAAAATCACGGCCCGCGGTCTTTTGTGGCGTCAGTCTCCGAAGGGGCGGTCAGGCCATGGCCTTGTCAATGGCTGCGGTGATCTGCGATTTGGCCACTGCACCCGTGATCTGCTCGCTCACATTGCCGCCTTTAAATATGATCAATGTGGGTATAGCGCGAATTCCATACTTTGAAGGAGTCTTGGGATTGTCGTCCACGTTGCATTTGGCCACTTTGAGCTTGTCGCCGTATTCGCCGGAAAGTTCCTCGATAACGGGAGCGATGGCCCGGCAGGGACCGCACCAGGGAGCCCAGAAATCCACGAGCACAGGGACGGTCGATTCCAAAACTTCCGTATCGAAATTGTTGTCGCTGATTTCTATGATATTTTTACCAGCCATGCGGATGACTCCTCTCTTCACATTGGGTTTGACTAAAAATTGCATCCGTGTGATTCAATGCAACCCATTAATTAAGGTCGGAATATAATCCAAGCGCCTCTTGATTGTCAATCAAACAGTAAAACATGATCCTTCAAATTTTATGACGTGTCGTGATTTGCGATGGCGGGGCGGCCGAAGCGGGAAGCGCATGCAGTGCAGGGAGAGGGTATGATGCCTCCGCTGTGCGGGAATTTGCTTCGGTTGGGAAATCCCTTCATGGAAAGGCATCGGGATTATGGCATGAGAGACGTGTGATGAAAACAACCGAAATGAAACGAATCTACAGGTGCAGGCTTTGCGGACACACGAGCCCCAAATGGCTCGGGAGATGTCCCCAATGCCGGGAGTGGGACGTTTTCAGCAGGGAAGAGGAGTTCAAG
>SLCH01000266.1 GCA_007125915.1 Syntrophobacteraceae bacterium | reverse complement strand
GACAAAGAATTTCTCATCGCCATGGTGGTGCCCGAGAGAAAACGGGGGGATCTCACTCAATACACGGATTCCCTGGACCATTTGCGGAAGCTCATTGGTGAGACACAGTTGATCTATCCCCAGGTCCAGGCTGGAGTCACGGGGCAGGAAGCTCTCAACAACGATGAAATGATCACGGTTCTTGCGGACATGAGCCGGGCCACGTGGATCGCCCTCCTGGGCGTCCTGACTCTCATGGTCTTGATTCTGGGAAGCATTCGAAGGCCCGTCATCGAAATGATCTCCCTGTCCGTGGGGTTGTGCTGGACTTTTGGGTGGACAACCCTGTTCATCGGCCACCTCAATATTCTCTCAGTGGTCTTTGCACCCCTGCTCTGCGGTTTGGGTGTTGATTATGGCATTCACTGGTTCAGCCGATTTCGTCAGGAGGAACTGAAGAACTACCCCGAGGTCCAACAGGTCATCAGAAGCGTAGCCACATTGGCCGGCCCTGGAATAGTTATAGCCGGCGTGAGCACGGCTCTTGCCTTTCTGCCTTTTGTGCTCACAGGCTTTCGAGGACTGATGGAACTGGGGCTCATCACTGGAGTGGGCACATTCCTTCTCATGGTTGCGGACTTCACCGTGATCCCCACACTGAGCACCTTTCTTTCAGGGTACAATCCCAAGAAAAAGGTTGCAGAAAGGGATGCTCCGGAGAGGAACCTCATCCGCCTCACCCCCCGAACGGCACGGGCGGTTCTGGGCTTTGTGGGGATTGCCTCCCTGGGGAGTGTCTGGATGGCTTCAAACGTCGGATTTGACTTGAATCCCCTGAGACTTCAGGCGGCCAATGCTGAAGCGGTGGTTTGGGAAAAAAAGCTGGTGGAGGGCTCAGAGCGCTCCATTCTGACGGCCTCTGCCTTCGCCTCTTCTCCCCGGGAACTCATGGAAAAGAAACGAGATTTCGAATCTCTTCCCGAAGTGGCGGAAGTTCAAAGCCTCTATTCCTTCCTTCCCGAGAGGCAGGAGGAAAAAATTCCTCTGGTGAGCTCCCTGGTTCATAAGGTGCCCCCCCTGCAGAAGAACACCACGTACTTTGGTTCTCAGCAGGTGCGGGAACTCATGAGCACATTGGAGCGCATTCGTTTCAAAATGAACGAGGAACAGGCAGCTCAATGGGGCGCAGCCCAACCCGTCATGGACCAGATGTGGAAGGTCCGTTCCCTCACGGGTGATGCCCTGGCCCTGCTGAAAAATGAGGGGGAAGCGCTCGTGCGTCTCAAGAAGTATCAGGAGCGCTTCTACGATGACCTGTCTGCCACCTGGAATTTTCTGCGGGATGGAGCGGAAGTTCCTTTGATGACCACTGCGGACCTTCCTCAGGAAGTGAGAGACATGTACTACCATGAGGGTGAATACCTCATACGGATCTACCCCAGTGAGTCCGTCTGGGAGGAAGGTTCCCTGGCGCGTTTCATCCATGCTATCGGGTCGGTGGATCCCGAGGTGGTGGGTGATCCCGTGTCCCTTCATGTTTTTTCCGAAGCCTTCAAGAACGCCTGCATCAAGGCCTCCATGCTCGCTATTGTGTTCATCTCCGTCCTCCTTCTGCTGACGTTCAGAAACCTGTCCCTCACGCTCCTTGCCCTGGTGCCCCTCATCCTCGGCACCTTGTGGACTGTCGGCATCATGGGCTGGGTGGGGATGGATTTCAATCTGGCCAACAGCATTTTCATGCCTCTCGTGGTGGGGGCGGGGGTTGAATTCGGAGTCATCATCATCCATCGATTGCGCGACGGAACGGTGGAGCCGGGAACGCTGCCTCTCAGCACCGGGCGGGGAGTGGTCCTCGCTGCGTTGACCACCACAGTGGGTTTCGGTACACTTATGATTTCAGATCATCAGGGAATTTTCAGTCTTGGTTTCGTTGCGGCAACGGGGAGCCTTTGCGTTCTCTTGGCCGCGCTGGTGATCATGCCCGCTATTTTGCTCGTGGCGCACAAAAGACAGAGTCTGCAACCTTGAAAGGAGTCTGATATGCCGTCTGTTCGTCTGTTTTTCATGATTTTTCTCCCTTTGACTCTGCTTTTTGGCATGAGTCCCCTCGCCAGGGCGCAAGGGGGGGAAGCCACCTGGCAGGTGCAGAAGGTTTTGGACAGAGCTATGGAAATTCAAACGGATCCCGCACTGGCCGGCGAAGAAAACCGTCAGGAAAGGGCCCGTCTCATTCGACAGCTCATCGCCGATAATTTTCTTTCCCAAACCATGGCAAAAAAATCCCTGGAAAATCATTGGGGCGCTCTTTCAGCGTCACAGCGCAATGCATTCCAGGACGTGTTCATCACGCTGTTTCAGGATTCCTACACTCGAATGGTCCTCAATTTTCTTGTGGAAGAAGACGTCCGCTATGGGGAAGAGGAAATCCCGCTGGGCGAGGCCAGGAAAGTCCAAACAACCATCATGAGGGTCAGTGAGCACATTCCCGTGGACTACACACTGCACCGTGAGGGCGGGCGCTGGTTCATCACCGATGTGGAGATCGATGGAGTGAGCATCGTGAACAATTACAGAAACAGTTTCAATCGTGTCATCCAGGCCAGTTCTTTCAACGACCTTCTTGAAAGGATGAAGGCTCAAAAAGAGGCCATCATGGCCGATCAAATCTGAAATGCTGCCCCTTTGAGATTCTTCAGCCAGCGGGGAGGCACATTTCCCTTTTACCCGTCCACGGGGGAATCAGGTCTTTGGAATCTCTCCTTCATTCCGGCTTTCGCCGGGAATGAAGGGGGGCGCCGCGGGGACTTTCTCGTGTGGACCGCGATTTGAAGGGTGCGGAAGAGGAAGCCAAACTGCTCAAAGAGGTTGCATTTTTCCATCTTCAACGATTTGATAACGTTTTCCGCGCCATTCCACCTCGCTGCCCCAAATGCTCATGCACCAGATGAAGAGGGCGAAGCCGTCTCGAAGGGGCAGGAGATGGAGATTTTCTTTTGTGGTCGCATCCCCCAGGATTTTGACGCCCACCGTCCAGGCAGAAGTGAATCGCGCCGCAGCTGCCAGGCCCAACAGCACAAGACTCAGAAAGCTTCCACCATTGGCGGCCACGTTCAGAAGAGCTATGGGGAGGGTGTGTGTGACGATGGAGGCCGCATGCCCCACGGGGCGGCAGGCGCGTATGCCTCGTGCCCACCGGATCTGGTGCTTGAGCATTCCCTTGAAGGACGATGCGGGCAGAATGGTTTCCACCACATAAGGGACGAGGTGAATCTTGCAGCCTTTTTTCCACAGCAGGTGACCCAGCATGTAGTCGTCGGCCAGGTGATCGGCCACCGCTTCAAACCCCCCCAGTGCCTCCAGCTTCCCTTTATGGATCACAATGGTTGCACCGAAGGCGAAACTGATGCCCTCCATAAACTCGGCCATCATGACCCCCGTGGTGAAGTCCGTGGCGATTCCCAGAGCTTCAATCCTGGCGGCGAAGTTGGGAGCCGTTCCTGCCCTGTAAAGGCAAGTGGCCAATCCCGTTTGAGGATCACGCCCTGCGGACGGGACCACCTGACGGAGATAATCTTCCCGCACACGCATGTCGCTGTCCACCAGGACGAGCCAAGGATGCCTGGCCCTGGCCAGCATGTTGTTGAGGTTGTTCACCTTGGGGTTTTGTCCGATGGTTTTCGAAGATATGACCAGCTCTATGTCCCGGTGAGGAAATTCGTCCATGATCCGGTGCACTACGGGAATGGAGCTGTCCTCGGGATCCTGTACGCCAAACACAATTTGAAATTCCGGGTAGTCCAGCCGGCAGAAGGAGGCGTAATTGTCGTAAGCTCTGAAGTCCACGCCGCACAGAGGGATGAGGAGCGTGGCTGGAGGGAGTGCCTGAGGCCAATGTGTGGGCCTCTGGTTGGAAACACGTCTGCGAGCAACGACAATGGTGATGAGGCAATAGGCGATGGAGACGGCCGTGAGACTCGTCAGCACCCAGCCCACGAGGGAAGAAAGCATGTCATTCAGTCCGGTTGGGGATGATTCAGGGCAGGCAGATGAGCACGACTCCCACGCAAACCAGAAAAGTGCCCGCCCAGCGGCGCTTGTCGATTTGTTCTTTGAGGAAGAACTTGGCTCCCAGGACAGTGACCACATAGACCACCGATGTGGCGGGAACGACAAAGCTCATTTCCGCCCATGCCAGGACGCTGATGAAGGCGAAAAAACTGATGGCCAGACAGAAGACACCCATGAGGAAATCCCTGTTATGGAGGACTCTTCTGCCCAGTTGAAACAGATGGTAGGGGTGAAAGCTGCTGACCTCCCCCATTTTCTTCATGCCCCGCGTGATGAGGACGTCTCCCGCCGCGTTGGAAAGGACAATGACAGCAATCATGAGCAGTGTGACCGCATCCATAGGTGGTGCCTCCCTGGAAAATGCTCCGTGGCTCTCAGGTTTGATAGGGCCGGGTTTCCTGATTCAGCCCATAGGCATTGTTGTGCTTTGGGGTGTTTCCCGACTTGGTAACGAGGATCACCCCGAGGCATATGAGCAGTGTCCCCGCCCATCTGGTTTCTGAAACAGATTCTCCCAGGAACTGATGCGCCAGAGCCACGTTGACAATGTAGCTGAGAGAAATCACGGGGACCACAAAGCTCAGATCTGCCCAGGTGAGAGACACGGTGAACATGACGAAGAACAGGATCAACAAAAGAATGCCCGTCCAGATGAAAGGGCTTTGCATGGCTTCAAGGAGCATGATCAGCGAAAAATCGGCGCTGTCGCTGCTTCCCCCCGATACCAGCTTCATGCCTTTGCTGAGAGCCACGTTGCCTATGGATTGAGCCAGTATGGCCACTGTGAGAACAATCGCCGTTTTCATATTTCCCTTTCCAGTCCCCCATAGCCGATCAGGTGAATTTTCCGTTCTTCGATTTTTCTTTTGAAGGCTTTGCTCATGAGTATGTCAAATTCCCTGCGGCACTGAATCTGCTCTGGACTCGACCCTCTGGAGAGACTGTGCAGAGCGGGGTGGAAATAGATTTCGCTGGTTCCCGAGGGGAGTTGATCCAGCACCGCCAAGACATACTCTTCACTCATTTTACCGGTCATGAAATGGCCGTAAACCCTTTTGGGGTGGCAAAAGTTCTTTTCCCTCGCCCTGGCTTCCATGCGCCCTGTGAAGTATCGAAAAATCAGTGCGGAAGCCATCTTGTTCATGGGTTGATCCCGATGCACACTGGGGGCCGCCCGCAGGCTGTCACGGGGAACTCTCAGGCGGTGAATGCCGTATTTCTCTCCAAGCTCAAGAACCATTTCAAAAATCACCGGGTGGATGTGCAGGTGCAGGTGGCTGTCCATGTGAGTGGGTTTGACACCTGCAGACAGAAACCTTTCAAGCTGTGCCCCCAATTCCTTGTGAAGCTCCTTCTTGGCTTTGGAGGAAAAGAAGTATTTGAAGCCAGCCGAGACAGGGTCCCTGGGAAAATAACCATTCCGGTCCGTGATGGATGGAATTTCCTTGTGGGGAAGAACGGATCTGCCCATGACCGCAACCAGGTGAATGCCCACCGAGAGCCCGGGATGTTTTTTCGCAAGAGAAAGGGCTTGGGACGCTCCCTCTTCGGCCACCATGAGGCTGCAGGAAGTGAGAGTTCCCGACCGGTGCGCCTCCCTGACCGCGGCATTCACTTGCGCTGAAAAACCAAAATCATCGGCATGGATGATGAGGCGGCGTCTTGTCATATGATCCTGGTCAAGCACTCACTTTGCCACGGGTGAACTTCTTTCGTTTGGCTCTCAATTCCAGGTAGTCGCGCGCTTCCCTGTAAAGCCTTGTCCGGTCATCTTTGCTGAAAATGGCTCGGCGCAGGATGCGATAGATGACTTTCGGCCTGAAGTAATAACGCCCGTAAAAGTCTTCCACAGCTTCAACGATCTCTTGCCTGCTCAATCCCGGATACTGAAAATTGGGCAATTGGTGGCCCCCTTCGTCGAGCATGGCATCTTTGGTGAGACAGCCCTGACTTTCAAACCAGCGATAGAGCTCCGTGCCTGGAAAAGGATGCGCCACCGAAACCTGTATGGTTTCCGTGTCCATTTCTTCCGCAAAGCGCATGGTTTCCCTGATGCTTTCATGGGTTTCGCCCGGCAGGCCTATGATGTAATCACCGTGCACCACCAGTCCCAGCTCACGGCAATTTTTGATGAACCGGCGAGCCTGTTCCAGCGTGGCACCCTTGCTCACATTCTTGAGTATCTGGGCATTCCCTGATTCAAACCCCACCACAAGGAGCCGGCATCCAGCGTCTTTCATGCCCTTGAGTGTTTCGTAGTCCGCATGGACACGGCAGTTGCACGACCAGTTGAGCTTCATGGGCCTGAGCTCTTTGCACATGGCAAGGGTTCTTTCCTTGCCCCAGGCGAAAGTGTCGTCATCAAAAAACACTTCCTTCAGGCTGGGAAAGAGTTCAAAGGCCCTCTTGGCTTCTGCAGCGGCGTTGGCGGGTGTTCTTGTGCGCCATCGGTGGCCGCTGAATGTCTGGGGCCAGAGGCAGAAGGAACAGCGGGCGGGGCAGCCCCGGGATGTGTAAAAGGAGAGATAGGGATGTCCCAAGAAAGGGATGTTGTATTTGGTGATGTCCAGGTCCCGCTTGTAGATGTCCACGGCAAAGGGAAGAGAGTCGAGATCTTCCAGGGGGGGCCGGTCCGGGGTGTGCCGCACCTGGCCGTTCTTTCGAAAACTGATTCCCTGAATGTCTTCCAGAGGCTTTCCCCAGGCAAACTCGGCAACGGCATAATCAAATTCTTTGCGCACGACGAAATCAATGACGCCACCGGCATGGAGGGACTCCTCGGGCATGACGCTCACATGAGGCCCCACAAACGCCGTCTTGATATGCGGGTTTTTACCCTTGATCATTTCCGTGAGGCGCAGGTCGTTGGCAAAACCTGGTGTGCTGGTGAAGAGCACCAGAAACTCGTAGTCTTTGGCGATTTCCACGGTTTCCTGTGGAGTGATTCCGTGAGGGCCCGCGTCCAGGAGGCGGCTTTGTGCAATGAGTCCCGCTGGGTAGGCCAGCCAGGTGGGATACCAGAAGGATCTTATCTCCCGGCGTGCGGGCCACCGGGATCCTGCACCGCCGTCGAAGTTTTCAAAAGAAGGGGGATTCAGAAGCAAGGTTTTCATTCACATTCTCCATGGCAACGTGTGCAATAGGACAATATACTTAGCGGAAGAAGAACAGGCAAGGCAAGACTGCCCGAAGCCGGCGGCCGCATGAAATGGACGAGCTTCCTGCACCCGAGGGGAAAGTTGCCTGCATTGTTCCTGTTCATCTGCTTTGCGGGGGCGGCCTTTTTTCTAATGGAACCATGGAAGATGGATTTTGACAAACTGGGTGACTCCTATCATTCCCACCAGAAAGCTGGCGAACCACAGAATCTTTATCCGGGCCATGGTTGCCAGGGCAGCCACGAGGATTCCGCACTGCATCCACAAGACCGCACGCTTCAAATTTTGTTGTTGATGTTGTGAAGCCTGGGATTGAAGGATCAAATCTTCACCCATTTTCTGAACACGCTCTTTTTCTTCTTCCAGCTGCAGTGTGTGCGCGTCATATTCCTTCACTTTGTTCCGGATAAAATTTTGCACATCCGGGCTGCCGGTGCCCACCAGCTGGTTCAGCTGAAAGAGTTCCATCTGAAGACGAAAGGCCTGTTCCTTGAGATGGTGTGCGAGGCGATCGGAGTGCTCCATGACGTGTTTTTCCAATTGTTCATGCTCGGACGTGACCTGAGCCGACAGTCCCAGGGATGCCAATGTGGAGAGCACGGCGAAAAACATGGTGAGCAGAGCGTATCTGCCAATCTTATCCTGGTTTTTTCTAAACTGCATGGCAACTCCTCACGGCAAATCCATGGTTGTGGAATGTCAAGCGCGCCTAATATAGAGAAGGGAAAAGCTCCGTGCAAGGAGCTAATCCCTTCCCGGAGGTTCCTCTCCCAATGCAACACCCCTGGTTCCCCAAAGGAGCGGTCCCCTTTTTCCCTGGCAGGCCACGGAGGACTCCCGGAATGGAAGGGCGCCTTTCGATTCCCCCATGGGAATCTTCCCATGCGCATGCGGCCTGCCTTCTGCACTTTTCACGATAAAACTTTACAGTCCCTTTCTTCCCCCAAATGTGATAAAGGCGGAGAAGATGGTTTCTTCAGTGGAAAATGATCGGGGTGCCCTGGGTTTTCTGCGGTTTCCTGCATTTGCCTCTTCCAAGGGAAGTCATTCAGCAAGATGAAATGCGGCTATTTTGTTTCCTTTGACCCACAGTTTCCCCTTGAGGAAAACTGTCCTCCTTTTTGCGACCTGGAAGACAAGAAGCTGTTGACGCTCGTTGGTGGTGCGCTGGGGGTCATTCTGCCCGTCTATCTGTCCCCCGTTCGCTACAGAGCCATAACCCACCATGCGAAAGACTGGTTTCCAAACCTGGAACCCCGGTTCCTTTACAGGGGCAAGTGCAGCCAGATAGAACTCTTTCGGCAATCAGGGGTGAGACATCCCGAGAGCATTCTTTTTCACTCTCCTTCGGCGATGGTGGAAGCTCTCCAGCAGGGGCGGCTGTCATGGGAATATCCCTTTGTCATAAAGGGAGACTCGGGGGGAGGGGGGGTCTCCGTCTTTCCCGTTCATGATCACAAGGATCTTCAGAGGGGCTGCGCAAAGCTCAAAAGGAATGAGCCTGCGCTGGTGCAGCGCTGGATACAACACGGTGGTCGCGACCTGAGAGTGGTGGTCTACGGGGACAGAGCTTTTTCGTATTTCCGCGTGGGCGATGGATCTTTCTACAACAATGTCTGCAGGGGAGGGCGTCTCGATCACCGTTCCCATGAGGCGATGCAGCAACGAGGCCGGCTCGCTGTCCTGAAGCTTTGCGGGAAGGCATCCATCCACGTGGCTGGTTTCGATCTCATGTTTCCCGATGAAGGGCCTCCCGTTTTTGTGGAAATCAATTTTCATTTCGGACGCAAGGGCCTCGGTGGAACTGGGCAGCATCGGCGCCACATGGGGGAAGCCATCCAGCGCTGGTGTGCGATGAAAGGGAACCGGCAAACCAATGTCACTCCAAGGGGGCTTTGAAAAACTGGCGGTAGAAGAAAACACTCAACATGATGGGCAGGAAAAAATAGACGAGCCGGTAGAGGAGAGTGGCCAGAAGGGCCTGGTCATAATCCAGCCCCATGAGATAGAAGGCGCCTGCCATGGAACCTTCCATGAGTCCTATGGATGCGGGAATGAAGCTGAACAGTCCTGCAAAAATGCCCACGGAAAAACCCACCAGGAGAGTGCTGTTGTCGATGGGGTAGTGAACAGCCATGAACGCGAACTTGAGACAGGCGAACATGAGCATCCAGTCCAGCAGGGCAAAGAGAGCAGGTGCCCAGAGTTGACGGATGTTTCTGAGCAGCAGGTTCATGCTGTCATTGAAATTCTCGAAGAAAGTTTCAGCCCTGTTCCGATTGAACCACCTGGCCCATCGCAATTTCTCGGAGAGGAAGTCTGCCACGGTCATGGCCAAGCGCCAGAGTTTTTTTCTAAAGGCTTCGTGAACAATGGTCTGTATGGTGATCCAGGTGAGCAGAAAAGCGATGATGAGAATGATGATTCCCAGTTCCATCTCGCGGTCTTTCAGGGGGTATTCACTGGAGAGAGAAAAAAAACCGATGTAGACGAAGAGGACGGCCACCGTGTTGGTGAGAAAACCGTGCACCATGGAAATGGAAAGAGTTTTGCTAGGAGGTATTTTTTCCCGTGAGAGAAGGTATACTTTCGCGGCGACGCCGCTCAGTCCTCCGATTGCCATGAGGTAGTTGAGGGTGCAGGAGATGAGCGATATCTTCAGCGTGGAGAAAAAAGGGATGCGCTGACCCGTGTTTTTCAGCAGACTGTCCAGAACGGCGGCAATGCAGAGATAGCTGGAGGCACTGGCGAGCACCATGGCCAGCACCCACATCATGCTGAGTTCCTCAAGGCTTTGAGCAAGCTTTGTCAAATCGGCCTGACGAATGGTGTAGAAAAGGATGGCAAAGCCCAGTAAAGCGGCGAACCAAAATCGTTTGCGGGTGGCGAAGATCAAGCTTGTTTTCTCCCTTTTGGGGAAGCTGGAATCGGGGGAAATTCCC
This sequence comes from Syntrophobacteraceae bacterium, assembly GCA_007125915.1. GTDB lineage: Bacteria > Desulfobacterota > Syntrophobacteria > Syntrophobacterales > Syntrophobacteraceae > SLCH01. The sequence goes on along the minus strand of SLCH01000266.1, from coordinate 21,143 downwards.
TGATTGTGCGTTGCTGTGCGGACAGTGGCCAAAATATCAAAAGGGAACTTTGAAGGAAAGCCATTAAAGGCTGATCCCCTTCACGGCCCTGCCACCCCTTTGACACCCCTGGGACGGCCTGGCTTGACATGGGGATTTTATGTTCGCTTTTTCAACTTTTCGAGGTGTGGAAATGAGGATCACGAGGATGCGGACGGGATTTTTCCTGGCAATCGCTCTGGCATTGTGTGTGAATGGCTCCCATGCGTCTCAGGAAACGAATCAGGCAACCCAATGCCCGGTGAGCATCCATTCCCGTGAGAATGCACCTGCCGGTCAGGCTGAAAGACTGGTTGGCGAATTGCTCAACGACATAAGAATTCCCGGTCACGTGAGCGATATCATGAGCACCCTCTACACGAAACATCGCTCGGAAATCGTGCGCATCATCCATGGCAATCCTCACATTGTCTGGAGCACGGTGGAACTGGTTCTGGAGGCACTGCCCGCTCTCAGGACCATGGGGGAGAATGGGGGGGCAATCATCGTGGACAAGGATGTTTATTCCAGAGCCGAGGTTATTCTGGAACAATATCGGTCTCTTGCTTCTTCGGGACTGGCCAGGGACCTGGATGGTTTGAAGCGGTACGTGGAAAGCCGGGCACTTCCGCTGGATTCCGAGAAAATCAAAGTGGATCTCAACTGAAGGGGGACAGGAGGCAGTCACCTTTTGGAGCGGATACGGGCACATGTCTCGCAATCGGCCGCATCCTCTCCCTCTTCGCTGCACATGATCGAAAGGCAATGGTGCACCTCTTCGGGCAAGTCAAGGAAGCGAACTCCAAAGCCGGGAGGATAATGAGTCACCTGTCCATGATTGACCCAGGCTACCTGGCCGTCAAATCGGACGCAGTGGTCAGGTTTGGTCTCCACTTCCAGTTCCACAATGGTTCGCGGGGGAACCGACTGTCCCGAAACGATGAAAACACCTTCGGGGCAGATGTCCCGGGTGATGCCGTCGAATTCAAGGTGTTCATTCCGCCATCTGATGCTGAGTCTTTTTAAGTAACGTTCGTGTTTTCTCAATGACCGTTGCACCCCTCCCTTTCTCTTCGTCTGTCCTTGTGACTGGACGTTCTTAAAACAAAACGCATGAAATTCAAAGTAGCTTCATCATTTTCATATCATTTCCCGTGTCTCAAAGGTTGTCGGCTGATTTGAGCTGAAAAATAAGGGTTTAATTTTTCATGGGTCACTTTCACATGCCGATGGCAGCGGAATCACGGAATTCTAACCCATTGAGATGTTCTTTGGCCGGGAAAAGGGGAGCAGAATTCTCGTCGCTCCATTGATTTTGTCTGCCATCTTCTGGCAGAGTGTGTTCTGATCTTTTTCCACGTGCCGAAAACGTTAATGCGGAGGACTTCTTTATGCCATACTCGATTAGAAACATACGCCCCAATCTCGCAGGTGATTTTCCCCGAATCCACCCCAGTGCGCTCATCGACCCATCGGCCCAGATCATTGGCAATGTTCACATTGGCAAAGATGTTTTCGTGGCTCCCCTGGCTTGCATACGTGCCGACAAAAGAGGACCTGACGGTATCGTTCAGCCCTTCATCATCGAGGAAGAAGTGAGCATCCAGGATGGTGCCATCATTCACAGCCATCGAGGATCATCGGTGGTCATAGGAGCCCAGACGACCGTCGCCCAGGGTGTGGTCCTCCATGGTCCCTGCACCATAGGAGCCAAATGTTTCCTTGCCCTGCGAAGTGCCATATACCGTGCCACCATAGAGGATTCCGTCTGGGTGGGCATGGGCGCTCTGGTCATGCGTGCCACTCTGGAATCGCACCTTTACGTGCCCGCAGGAAGCGTTATCACGGGGCGATCGGACCTGGTGGGCCTTCGCTTTGTCACCCCCAAAGAAACGGAATATATGGACCGTATTCTTGAATCCAATTCCCTGTTGCGTGGCGATTATCAGCAACTGCGAAGTCAGCTGGAAAAACAATGAACAGGATGCCTCGGACCTGAGCCCGTTTCCCCATTCCCTTGAGAGCCGATGGCTTTCAAGGGAACTTTATTTGGCATGGCCGGGTTCATGCACTTTGGGCATGCGGCTCCTGACGCACTCGATGCATCATGAGGTCTAGCCTTGGAAAGGGGTGGAGTACGTGTGGCCGATTTTTCATGCTTTCTGGTTTTTCTGTGCTTCCTTCTTCTTCCTGTTGCCCTCCGGGCTGCAAGCTTCCCAGAGTCTGGTCGCTCCTGCCCCTGAAGCAGCCCATCTTTCGAACCTCTCATCATGGGACGACAATCAAGCACTGCGGGACCTGCGCGAAGGAACTGAAGGGCGCCCCCTGAGCATTTCGGAAGCCATAACCACAGCCCTTGCTGCCAATCCAGACCTGGAACTGGCGTCGGCCCGCGTTCATGAAGCCCGGGAAATGATCGCTGAGGCCCGTGCTGCCTTTTGGCCCTCCCTTCAACTGTATACGGAATACCTTCGGGGCGATGCCCCCTCCGTGCACGCCTTCAAACGGCTGGATCAACGCCGCCTTCCCCTCGTGGATTTCGACTTCAACGAACCGGGTGTTTTCCAGAATTTTGAAAGTGGCATGCTTGTCCATTTCAACGTGTTCAAAGGGGGGGAGCATGTGTTTCGAGAGCGCATTGCCCGCAAAGGGCTTCGCGTTCAGGAGCTGGACCGAAATGCCGTGACCAATGATCTGGTGGCTTCTGTCATCGGGGCTTATTTCGACGCACTGGCGGCCGGAGACCACGTGAATATTGCCGACCAGTCCGTGGAAACGGTCAAGTCGCAGCTGCACAGTGTTCGAGTTCGGTATGAGGGAGGGAGCGTGCTCAGGTCGGACCTCCTCTCCACGGAAGTGCGACTGGCACAGGCCATCGAGGAACACATTCGAGCGAAAAACCGCCACGCCCTTTCCCTTTTGGCCCTTGCTCACGTCATGGGACTGCAGCAAACAAAAGGCCTGGAACTTTCGGGTGGTTCATGGGTTCCCCCCACCATCCCGCCGTGCGTCGAGGAGGGCACTCGAGTGGCCCTGGCAAGCCGTCCAGAACTTCGCCAGATCCGAGAGAAGACAGCTTCGGCCCGAATGGGAGTGGGTCTGGAGCGGTCAGCCTATCTTCCCGCGCTGGATCTTCACATCAAGGCTTATGTGGACGACGAAAAAATGAAATACGATGCGGATCGAGGCAACTGGACCGTGGGTTTTCTCCTGTCCTGGAACCTTTTCACAGGTTTCAGCACACCCGCAAGAGTGAATCAGGCCCGAGCCCGGCTGGCGCAGGCGGAGGCAGGGGATCGCCAGGTTTCCCAAGCCGTGATCCTGGATGTGAAGCGGGCTTATTTCCTTCACTCTGAAGCCCATGCCCGTCTGAAGGTCACAGGGAAAGCTGCTTCCCAGGCGGAAGAGGCTTTCCGTCTGGTTCAGATCGAATACGACAGGGGGTCGGCAGGCATCGTACGGTACCTGGATGCTGAGCTGGCGAAGAATTCAGCCCTGGTGGCCCAGGCAGCTGCCTTTTACGACTTCAGAAGAAGCCAGGCGGATGTGGCCCGAGCTTTGGGACACTTCGCGACCGATTAAAACCTTGGAAGTAGAGGTGCGTCATGGGAAAAGCTGCCAAAATCCTGTCTGCTTCTGGAGGTGTTCTGGTCCTCGCTGTGGCCATGCTCTACATGGCGGGGGTTTTTCGAACGGGTATCATCAGGCCGGGGGTGGTGCAGGAAGAAAAGTCCGAACCGCCCCCCGCGAGAACGGCCATGGCCACTGTGCAGTGGATACCCCAGGTTCATGATGCAGTGGGAACCGTCCGTGCTCGAATGGAAGCCACCATCTCTTCCCAGGTGACCGGGCGCGTCGTGTCTGTTTTTGTGCGGGAAGGGGATTTTGTGCTGGAGGGAGATCCTCTGGTGCAACTGGATGACCGTGAGTTGCGGGCTCGCTTGAATCAGAGCGAAGAGTCGGTGCGGGCAGCTCGGGCCATGGAAGCGCGGGCGCGGGCGGCTCTTGCGGGAGCCGATGCCGTGCATGCTGAGGTGAAGGCTCGCCGGGAAAGGGTCAAAAGCTATTTTCAGCAGGAAGTGGCCACGCAGCAGGAACTGGAACAGGTGGAGGCAGCCTTTGGCAAGGCCCGGGCGGCGGTGGGGGCGGCGGCCAGAGATGTGGCGGCGGCAAAGGCCCAGTTGGAACGGGCACGCAATCATAAGGAAGAGGCACAGGTCATTGTGAGCCACACTGCCATCAAGGCACCCCATGGGGGTCAGGTGGCGAGACGAATGGCCGATCCAGGAGATATGGCCGGGCCGGGAAAACCCCTCCTGGTTTTGCATTCGCCCCATGCCCTTCAGCTGGAAGCCCGGGTGCGTGAAGGACTCATAGCCCGCGTGGAAAGGGGAGCTCCGTTCATGGTCGTGGTGGACGCACTCGGTGCTGCTCTGGAGGGCTTCGTGGAGGAGGTCGTCCCTTCGGGGGATCCCGGCAGCCGCTCCTTCGCCGTGAAAGTGTCCCTTCCCCCTCGGGAAGGTCTTCTTCCGGGGATGTTTGGCAGGCTTCGCATTCCTGTGGATGAGCGGCGTGCCATTCTGGTGCCTCAAGAGGCAGTGCGCCGCATTGGCCAGATGGAAGTGGTGCGGGTGGAAGAAAATGGCCGCTGGGTCCACCTGTTCGTCAAAACGGGGCAGCATGCCAATGGACAGGTGGAAATCCTCTCGGGTCTGCATGGAAACGAAAGAGTCGCCCTTCGGGGTCCGGAAGAGGCGGAGGCCACGGTTCTGGATAAGGACCGCCGCGTGGCTGCAGACCAAGGCGGACGGGAACGGCCATGAATGACCAGGTGAAGAGTTCTTCTCCCGGGGCCCTTGCATCCCTTGTGGGGTTCTTCATTTCTTCCAAGCTCCCTGTTCTCCTCATGATTTTTGCGGTGGTCGCGGGTCTTTCCGCCGTGTTCCTGACCCCCAGGGAAGAAGATCCTCAAATCGTGGTGCCCCTGGCCAACGTGTTTGTGGAATTCCCGGGCGCCAGCGCTGAAGAAGTGGAAAAGCTGGTGGCCACTCCCCTGGAGCGCCTTCTCTGGCAGATTGACGGGGTGGAATACGTCTACTCCATGTCCCGCAGGGACCTGGCCGTGGTGACCGTGCGATTCTTTGTGGGAGAAGACCTCATTCAGTCTCTCGTGCGGCTCCACAACAAGATCACCATGAACATCGACGAAGTGCCCCCCGGTGTGAAGGGCTGGATCATCAAGCCCATCGAAATCGACGATGTTTCCATTGTGAACCTAACCCTTTATTCAAACCGCTACAACGACCATGAGCTGCACCGCATGGGCGGAGAAATTCTGGCCCGGCTGGAAGGCATCGAAGACATTTCACGCACTTCTCTGGTGGGAGGACGAAAACGGGAGATTCGCGTGGAACTGGACCGGGAAAAGATGACGGGCTTTTCCATCTCTCCCCTGGAAGCCCTCAGTGCTCTCCAGCGCACCGATGTTTCCGTGACCGCCGGGGCTTTTTCCCGGGCAAACCGTGAAATGACCGTTGTATGCGATGCTTTTCTCATGTCCAGGGAAGAGGTGGAAGATGTGGTGGTGGGAGTCCGGGAGGGAAGTCCCATCCATGTTCGCGACATCGCCACGGTCCTCGATGGCCCCGAGGAAATTCACTGTTTCACGCGCATCGGTTTTTCCCACAGGCATCTGATGGATCAAGGGCTGCAGGCGGAGAGGGTTGAATATGGTGCGGTCACCCTGGCTCTCGCCAAGAAAAAAGGCACAAACGCCGTTCGAGTGGCCGACAACATTCTCAAACGCCTGGAGGAGCTTCAGGAAAATGTGATTCCCCATGGGGTTCGAGTGGAGGTGACGCGCAACTACGGGGAAACGGCCCAGCAGAAAGTGGACGACCTGCTCACCTCGCTGATCTTTGCCATCATCACCGTGGTGGGCCTCATCATGTTCACCATGGGCTGGCGCGAGGGGCTGGTGGTGGGCATCACTGTCCCCCTCACTTTCGCCATGGCGCTCTTCGTCAATTATCTCACGGGCTACACCATAAACCGGGTCACCCTGTTTGCCCTCATCCTATCTCTGGGCCTGGTGGTGGACGATCCCATCACCAATGTGGACAACATTCAGCGCCACATTCTCGAGAAGAAAAGGGACGCCCTTCAGGCGACCCTTTTTGCGGTCAACGAAGTGCTGCCACCCGTGATCCTCTCCACCCTGGCCATCATCGTGTCTTTCCTGCCCATGTTTTTCATCACGGGAATGATGGGGCCCTACATGGCCCCCATGGCCATCAACGTGCCTCTCGCCGTCACCTTTTCAACGGTCAACGCACTCGTCATTGTTCCCTGGCTCTGTTATCATCTGCTCAGGAATATGGGGCAGGAGAAAGGGCCGGGGCAGCCTTCCCCTGCGGGAACGAGCACTGTTCCTCACTGGGTGCGCAAGGGGTATCATAGAATCCTGTCTCCTTTTCTGGGGTCCTCAACCTACAGTCTTTTTCTCATTGGAGGGGTGATCCTCCTTCTCCTCGCTTCCATTTCCCTGCCTGCTTTTCGCCTGGTGCCCCTTAAGATGCTTCCCTTTGACAACAAAAACGAGTTTCAGCTGGTGGTGGACATGAAGGAGGGAACAACGCTGGAAACCACGGACCGGGCCGTTCGGGCTCTGGAAGACTATTTGCGGACGATTCCCGAGGTCACAACCTTTGTTTCCTATGTGGGCACGGCTTCTCCCATGGACTTCAATGGCCTCGTGCGCCAGTATTACCTCAGACAGGGCAGCCACCTGGCGGACATTCGCGTGAACCTGGCTCCCAAGGAAAACCGTCAGCAGCAGAGCCACGACATTGTTCTCCGCATTCGCCAGGATCTGCATCAGATCGCCCGGGATCATGATGTGGCGTTGAAAGTGGTGGAGATTCCCCCGGGCCCGCCCGTCATTGCCACTCTTGCGGGGGAAATTTACGGAACACCCGACAAAACCTACGAAGAACTTGTGAAGGCTGCAGCCCATGTCCGGCGCATCATGGAAGAACAGCCCGGCGTTGTGGATGTGGACGACACGGTGGAGGCCCGTCGAGATCGTCTCGATTTTGTCATCGACCGGGAAAAGAGCAGCCTGCACGGGGTCACCCCGGAACAGATCACCCAGACTCTCAAGCTGGCTTTGAGTGGCGTGTCTGCCGCAACGGTGCATTTGCCTCACGAGCGCCAGCCCCTTCGCATCAACCTCATCCTGCCCCGAAAAGATCGGTCGGGCGAGAAAGAACTGGCCCGAATCTCGGTCAAAACCTCTCAGGGACACATGGTGGAACTGGGGGAGCTGGGGCATTTTGTGATGCGCCCCGAAGAACAGACCATCTACCACAAAAACCTTGAACGGCTCGTTTACGTTTTCGGCGAAATGGCGGGGCAGGCTCCCGTGGAGGCCATCCTGGACATTCAGTCGCGGTTGAGGGAAGAGCCCCTACCCCCGGGAACCTGGGTCCTTTGGACCGGCGAAGGGGAGTGGCACATCACCCTTCAGGTCTTCAGGGATCTGGGGATCGCTTTTGGGGTGGCCCTCTTGGGGATTTACCTTTTGCTGATCATTCAGACGGGGTCTTATTCCATTCCCCTCGTCATCATGATGGCCATTCCCCTGACCCTCGTGGGCATCATGCCCGGATTCTGGCTCCTGAACCTGTTGACCAGCCAAAACATCGGAGGCTACGATAGCCTTGTCTACTTCACGGCCACCGCCATGATCGGCATGATCGCCCTGGGGGGCATCGTGGTGCGAAACTCCATTGTGCTCATCCAGTTCATCGATGGGGCGGTGAAAGAAGGGCTCCCTTTCAAGGAGGCGATCCTGGAAAGCGGAGCCGTGCGGTTGAGGCCCATTGTCCTCACGGCGGTCACCACTGCACTGGGAGCGTGGCCCATCACGCTGGATCCCATTTTTTCCGGCCTGGCCTGGGCCCTCATCTTCGGCCTTTTTGCCTCCACCTGCTTCACCCTGGTCATCATTCCCGTGGTTTACTATCTTGTATACCGAAAAAAATATGAAAGGAGTCCATCATGAAAATGGGACGCATTTTTCCCCCCCTCTTTGCTCTTCTTATGCTTTCCGCCTTCCTCGTTTCTCCCGCCAGTGGGGAAGATTCCAGGATGAAAGCTCTCGTGGATGGCAACACGGCTTTCGCCCTGGATATCTACGGAAAGCTTTCGAAGATGGAGGGAAACCTCTTTTTATCCCCTCACAGCATTTCCACGGCCCTCGCCATGACTTATGGAGGAGCCCGGGGCGAGACGGAAAAACAAATGGCCGAAACACTGCATTTTGGCCTGGAACAGAAGGACTTGCACGAGGCTTTTGCAGGGCTTGAAGCCCGCTTGAACAGGATCCAGGAAGAGGGGCATGTGGCTTTGAACGTGGCCAATTCCCTCTGGCCTCAAAAGGATTATCCCTTTCTGGAAGAGTATCTGTCTCTGGTCGAGCGGCACTACGGTGTTTCCATCAGCCCCGTGGATTATCGCACGGACGCTGAAGCTGTTCGGCAGAGGATCAACCGGTGGGTGGAAGAAAAGACACGGGAAAAAATTCAGGAACTTCTGCAGCCGGGTGTCCTGGATCCCATGACCCGGCTGGTTCTCGTCAATGCCATCCACTTCAAAGGAAACTGGCGGAGCCAGTTCCCCGTTGACGAGACTCAGGATGCTCCCTTTCACACAGCACCGGGTGAAACGGTTCAAGCGCCTTTGATGACCCAGCAGGAATTTTTTCCCTATGCCCATTGGGATTCCTTGCAGATCCTTGAATTGCCCTATGAGGGGAAGGACCTCTCCATGCTCATCCTGCTGCCGCGAGATGCGGACGGGCTCAAGGCCCTGGAGCGTGAGCTGTCCCCGGACAACCTGAGAATGTGGAAATGCGCCATGCAAAAAAGAGAGGTTCGGGTACACCTGCCCAGGTTCAAGATGACGTCCACATTCAGGCTGGACAACACACTGGCTTCCATGGGCATGCCCGACGCTTTTCTTGAAAACCGCGCTGATTTTTCAGGGATGGATGGCAGACCCGGCTGGCTCCACATTGGAGCAGTGGTTCACAAGGGATTTGTGGAAGTGAATGAAGAGGGGACGGAGGCCGCAGCGGCCACCGCCGTGGGCATACGGGCCACGGCCATGCCTGCTCCACCCCCCGAGTTTCGAGCGGATCGTCCCTTCATCTTTTTCATAAAAGAGAACCAGACGGGAAGCATCCTCTTCATGGGAAGGGTGACCGACCCCACCCAGCAGGGAGAATAGGACGGGAGACAAATTCTTGGTTTTTTGAACCAGGCTGCCCCTGTTCAGCCCTCGGACAGGGGAAAAGGAGCAGGGGCTGCAAAGTTCACCCGTGATCTGCGGCGCTGGGTGAGGATTCCCCGCCATCATTGCCCAAAAGGAGCTGTGACTCGGTGGCGGGGAGTTCCTGAACACCCCGCAGCTTTCTTTCGATGGTGCGGGATCTTCTGGCGGCGGTTTCCATGGTGTTGGAGGCCTGCTCCAGTTTTTTTCTGACCCCTTCGAGCACGTCGCCGAATTTTCCGAACTCGGATTTCACGGCTCCAAGCAGTTTCCAGACTTCGCTGGACCTCCTTTGAATGGCAAGGGTCCGGAAGCCCATCTGAAGACTGTTGAGAAGGGCTGCGAAGGTTGTGGGGCCGGCAATGACCACGCGGTATTCCCTCTGAATGGTCTCCACGAGTCCCCGTTGCCGCACCACCTCCGCATAAAGCCCTTCCGTGGGAAGAAACATGATTCCAAAGTCCGTGGTTTGGGGGGGAGAGATGTATTTGTCGCAGATGTCCCTGGCGCAGCCTTTGATGCGGGCCGCCAGCATTCTGGAGGATGTTTCCGCACTTTCCGCATCGGCATTCTCCTGGGCGTCCACGAGGCGCTGGTAATCTTCCAGGGGAAACTTGGCGTCGATGGGAAGCCACACGGATTTTTCGTCTTCGTGGTCCCTTCCCGGCAGCCGTATGGCGAATTCCACCATTTCCCCGCTGCTCTCATTTGTTTTCACGTTCCGTTCATACTGATCGGGGGCGAGGATTTCCTCCAAAAGTGCTTCCAGCTGGATTTCACCCCAGCCGCCCCGGGTTTTCACATTGGTCAGGGCTTTTTTCAGATCCCCCACACCCGCTGCCAGGGTTTGCATTTCTCCGAGACCCTTGTGCACCACTTCCAGGCGTTCGGAGACGTGTCTGAAAGATTCACCCAGCCGTTTTTCCAGGGTTCCCTGAAGTTTCTCATCCACCGTTGCCCGCATCTTGTCCAGTTGCCTGGAATTGTCTTCCTGAAGTTCTTTCAGCCGAAGATCCACAGTGCTTTTCACCGCTTCCAGCTTATTCTCGCTGGATTCGGTCAGCCGACGAATTCGAAGGAGGAAGCTCTCCATCTGTTCCCTCAGGAGCGATCCCAGTTCGGACATTCCTTTCAAGACCGATTCGTTGAAGTCTTTCAGGGAGGCGGCCATCTCATCCCGCTGCTGCTTTGCCCCCGCTCCCGTTTCTTCCCTCAGCTGATCATGCTTTCTGGCATTTTCTGCCTGAAGCCAGTTCAGCTGTTTTTCAATGGTGTCTCTCATGCCCGCCAGGCGTTGCTCATTGCTCTGGGTCAGAGTGTTCAACTGCCTGGCGAAGCTGTCCAGCTGGTCCCTCTGAAGGCTGGAATTTTCCCCCATCCTGTTTTGCAGAATTTGGGCGAAGGAACTCAATGCTTTTGACATTTCCTCACGGGTTTGCTGTGAGTTTTTCCCCGATTCTTCCCGGTTCCTGGCCATCTCTTCCCGAAGGAGCTTTTCCAGGCGGTCCTGGCCTCGCTCCACCATCTCTAGCTGGTGTCGAACTTGCGTCAGTTCTAGTTCTGCGGCGGCGCTCCTTCGCAAAAGGAGGATGAGCAGAAACAGAATGACGAGAAGAAGGGTGGACAGGCCCAGGAACCACCACAGGAAATTCACGGGCAGGCTGGTGGTGAGAATTTCTTCCATCATGTGTCCTTCTGTTCGCAAAATGCTGCGGTAAAGTCTCCTGAATTTGAATTTAACAGGTTTGCCATTTATACTGACTGCAGATTCAACACTACAGGATATTTTGGAAACCTGCAAAACTCTTGCATTTTCAAGGCGCTGATCTTCAAAGCCAACTCCTGAGGAGCATGGATGAACCGAAAAGAGCCGGACAAAAAAAAGACGGGCGGGAATTTTGGAGCGGGGAGGCCCGTGAACCTGGCCGTGTGGTATTTTCTCACCTTGCTGTTTCTGTTCTTTGCCTATTACCTCTTTTGGACTCCCGCGGGGCCCACCCGCATCAGTTACACGGAATTCCTGGAGCAGGTCAGGGCGGGAAACGTGCAAAGCATCGATGTGGAGGGCCATGAAATCACTGGAACCCTCAAAGAACCGGCACCCATCCCCGACGTTGAAGAACTTCCCGCACCGGGAATCTTTGGCGAGGCCCAGGGGGAAAATGAAGAAGACGGCCGGGACGTGCAGGAAGAAACCTATGAGGCATTCATCACCTACCTGCCGGCATTTGGACACCAGGACCTCCTTGAGCTTCTGGAGGCTCACCAGGTGAAGGTGCACACCCACCCGGAAATCGAAGCGCCCTTTTGGTACACCCTTTTGCTGCTGCTGCCTTTCTTTCTCATCATTGGGCTCATCTACTACCAGTACAGGCGCTTTCAGGGGTTGGGGGGAGGAGGATTGTCAAGTTTTGGCAAAAGCCAGGCCAAGCTTTACGATCAAAGCCAGGAGTCGGTGACATTTGACGATGTGGCGGGGGCAAGAGGGGCAAAGACCGAGCTGGAGGAATTGGTCATGTACCTCAAAGATCCCCGCAAGGTCCGGGAGCTTGGCGCCGAAGTTCCCAGGGGCGCCATGCTGGTGGGGCCGCCGGGCACGGGCAAAACCCTCCTGGCAAAAGCCGTCGCAGGGGAGGCGGGTGTGCCCTTCTTTTCCATCACCGGTTCCGACTTCATGGAAATGTTTGTGGGCATTGGAGCCAAAAGGGTGCGCCAGTTGTTTGAGGACGCCAAGAAGAACGCTCCCAGCATCATCTTCATAGACGAACTCGACGCCATAGGAAGGCGCCGGGGAGCGGGTGTTGGCGGTGGCCACGATGAGCGCGAACAGACCCTGAACCAGATGCTCTCGGAGATGGACGGATTCGAATCGAACCATGACGTGATTGTGTTGAGCGCCACCAATCGCCCCGATGTGCTTGACCCTGCCCTGTTGAGGCCGGGAAGGTTTGACAGGCGCATCTTGGTCGATCTTCCCACCACCGAAGACCGCCGAAAAATCATCGATGTTTATGTGAGGAATAAAACGGTGGCCGAAGACGTGGATCTTGACCGCCTGGCGAGAGGCACACCAGGCTTTTCGGGAGCCGACATCAAGAACCTTTTGAATGAAGCCGCTTTGCTGGCGGCTCGAAAATCAAAGAAAGTGATCGAGAATGAAGACCTGGAGGAGGCCCGTGACAAAATCATGATGGGCATTGCCAGGGAGGGGATGGCCTTGACGGAGGAGGAAAAACGGCTGGTGGCCTACCACGAGGCGGGCCATGCCGTTGTGGGGGCAAAGCTCAAATATGCAGACCCCATTCACAAGGTGTCCATTGTTCCCAGGAGTCAGTCCATGGGCGTGACTCAGCAAATCCCCGAGAAGGAAAAGTATATTCTGCAAAGGGAGTATCTGGGCGACCGGCTGGCCGTCATGATGGGAGGGCGTGCTGCGGAAATGATGATTTTCAACACCACAACCAGTGGCGCCGGGAACGACCTGCAGCAGGCCACCAAGATCGCCAGAAAGATGGTTCTTGAATGGGGCATGAGTGGACGGTTTGAACACATGGCCCTGGGGTCGCCCCGTGAAAACGTTTTTCTTGGAGAAGAAATTGCCAGGCAGCGGGATTACAGCGAGGCTACGGCTCAGGAGGTGGACAGCGAGGTGGAATCGCTCCTGCACACCGCATATTCAACGGCCGCGAATCTTCTGAAAGAAAACAGGGCAGCCATGGATCGGCTTGCAGAAGAACTTATGGAAAACGAGGAGATACCTGGGAAGAGGGTGTATGAACTGGTTGGCAATGCAAAGGATACGATGAAGGAAACTCCGTGAAGGCTGTGACAGGCTTGCGCCATACTTGCCCCAGAATAATCCGCTGAGGTGTTTCATGCGAACAGGTGTTCCAAGAATTCTCGTGCTTGATGGCAATCCTGAAAACATGCCGGCTGTGATTTCGGATTTTTCGCAGGCACTGCCCCATGCCGAAGTGTTCACTGCATCAAGCGTTGCGGAGGCACTGGATTTGGCGGAAAGGGAAGATCCCGACGTCGTGATCGTCGATATCAACACGGCCAGGGCCGGTGCATATGCAGTCTGCAGGGAGATGAGGGGGTCGGAAAAGCTTCAGAACGTGCCCCTTGTTTTTCTCACCGATTCCCGTACGGATCAGGAGATGCGTGCCGAGGCCTGCAATGCGGGCGCGGACGCTTTTCTTGCCAGACCGATGGACAAATGGGAACTCGCTGTGCAGGTCCGTTCCATGACACGGCTGAAACGATCCGCCGGGCATCTTTCTTTGATTCTTGATTCGGTCCCGGCGCTCATATGGCAGAAAGACGGGGAGGGCCGATACCTGCAGGTCAACAATGAATACTGCAGGACCGTTGGAATGGGCAAGAGTTTCATATTGGGCAGGACCGACCATGAACTCTTTCCCAAAGAAATCGCCGACAAATACGTTTCCGATGACAGGAAGACCTTTGACACCGGACAGGCCCAAAGGGGAATTGAAGAATGCCACCTGAAACCTTCAGGGGAATATGGCTGGAGCTGCACTCACAAGATCCCTTATTTTGACGCTCAGGGTCGTGTGGAAGGGGTTGTCGGTTTTGCCGTGGACATCACCGGGCAAAAACGCACGGTGGATGAATTGCGCCGCATGAACTCCTTTCTCGACTCTATTTTTGAAAACATACCCAACATGGTTTTTATCAAGGATGCCAGGGATCTGAGGTTCGTGCGTTTCAACCGTGCGGGGGAAGAACTCCTGGGATATTCCCGTTCCGAGCTGCTGGGAAAGAACGACAGCGATTTTTTTCCAAAGGAGCAGGCTGATTTTTTCATGAGCAACGATCGGCGGGTCCTGAAGGAAAAAGTGAGTATGGATACTCCCGAAGAGCTGCTTCAGACTCGCGGCAAGGGGACCCGTGTTTTGCACACCCGAAAAGTCCCCATTCTCAATGATTTGGGAGAGCCCGAATACCTGCTGGGAATCTCTGAGGACATCACAGAGCACAAACAGGCCGAAGAAACTTTGCGAAAGAGCGAGGAACGGTTCCGGGTCTTATCCAACGACTTGCCCGCCATGGTCTGCGAGTTTCTGCCGGACAGCACTTTGACTTTCGTGAACAAAGCCTATTGCGAATATTTTGGCATGACCGCCGATCAGCTGACCGGGCGTCCCTTCCTCCATTTGCTTCCCCAAGAGGAACGGAAAGGGGCCAAAGACCATTATTTGTCACTCAATCCCCGGCAGCCGGCGAAAGCCTATGCCCACAAAATCTTCAAGGGCGGAGAATCCCGGTGGCAGGAATGGCACGACAGAGCCATATTCGACGAGGAAGGCAGGGCCGTGAAATTTCAGTCCATCGGCATCGACATCACCGAACGGAAACATGCCGAGGAGATTCTGCAGATTGAAAGGGACCTCGCCTTTGATCTCGGCTCGGTGAGGGGCTTTGAAGGAGCCCTGAAGGTTCTCTTGCAGGCAATCCTCAAGATCGACGACCTTCATGCGGGGGGAATCTATGTGGTGGAAAAGGAGACGGGAGCACTGCGGCTCGTCTGTCACGAGGGCCTGTCCCTTCATTTTGTGGAACAGTCCTTTCGCTTCGCCCCCCACACTCCCCAGGCCCGTTTCACCCAGCGAGGGATTCCCGGATACTGGTCCATTCCCGACAAGAGGCTCTCGAACAATGACCTTCTTGAGGAGGAAGGTATTCGCTCCCTGGGGGCCATTCCTATTCTCAGGGATAAAGAAATGGTTGCCATGCTTTACATAGGCTCTCGTGTCCATGAAAGAATTCCTCAAGATGCACGGCAAGCAGTGGAAATCATCGCCACACATGTGGGAGGGGTGGTTTTCCGGGTGAGACTTCAGGAAGAGCTCAATGTTCAGCGGGAGCAGCTTTTGGAAGCCAACGCGGCCCTGAAGGTGATCCTCAGGCAGAGGGAGGAGGATCGGGCGGAAATGGAGGAAAATCTTCTGGAAAACATCAAGCAATTCATCATTCCCTATGCGGAGAAACTCAAGCAGCAAAGGCTCACCGAAGATCAGAGGCTCTATCTTGAATTGATGGAATCTCACCTGAGGAAAATTGCGGATCCATTCATTCGCAAGATATCGACGGCTTTCCTGGGACTTACGCCCACGGAAATTCGTGTGGCAGAGCTGATTCGCCAGGGAAAAACATCCAAGGAAATTGCCGAAATTCTGGGGTCGTCGGAGAGGGCCGTGGTCTTCCACCGGCAGAGCATTCGTGGGAAATTCGGGTTGAAGGAGACCAAAACAAACTTGCAGTCGTACATTAGAATGAAGTTTTCATGAGGGTGGAAAAGGATGCACATGATGCAGTCTCATTTCCACCGAACTCCCTGTTTTTGCAACCACCACGGTGCAGGACCGTGGTGGTTTTTGCGGTCATGTTCTATGAAATCGCCACAAAATCAACCTTGATTCAAATCGCGACGACAGCTTGATGCAGAAACCCCCGTAAACCGGCTTCTTGTCACCTTACCGGCGTGGGTCATCTTCGGGGTTGATGTAGTTTATTTCCCAGGGCCCAATGCTCGTCAGCTGAACCACTGTTTCCCCTTCCGCAATGGCGAAGTGGACAGTTTTCGGCAGCATGGTGGTGAACCCTCCCGCCTCCAGCCTTCGAGCTTTGGCTCTATCCAATTCTTCGCCGTGGCCCAGAAAAAAAGTACCTGAAAGCACTGTCACCCGTTCAAAGTTCGGATGCGTGTGCGGGGGAATGACGTATCCATCAGGAAACCGTAGACGCATGACAAACATGCCCGCTTCCCCAAGGTCACCTTCAAGGATGGCATGTTCCACACCTTCCGGCAGTGACCCGGGGCCGACCTCCCATGTGATTTCATCGGGGGCATAGATGATGTGTTCTTGCGGCCCGTAAACTGTACGCGGCTCGTAGTCCTTTCCTTCTGCTCCCGCATGTGCGGACGCAGCCATGAAAAAGAAGCTCACAACCAACCCCAGCAAAAACATAAGTTTCCTTGATCTGAAATACATAACAGTCCTCCTTCCTTGCGCGAAAAACAATCCAGATGAAGATAGTCTGGATTGGATTATTGATGTTCTGGAAAAGCTTTGAGGTACTTCATTGCCTCACACTAATTCCGGGTTGCAACAGCAATTTTTATCATTGCCGAAATGCTGCGGGACCAGACCTTCAGTACCGTTCGCTGCCCCATTGCCGTTGAGCCTGGACTATCGAACGACACCGCTGTTTCCTTCTCCCACGACCGGAGCATCACTGTGTCGCCTTTTATGCCCCAAGGGACAATTTTGATCTTGAAAATGCATGTTCAGGATCACCGGGCGGGCTCCCTTCGGAGTCTTTCAGAGCCAAATTGGTGCATTGCCCTGGTCCGATACCCTTGGCTCCGTTTCAGGTGCAGCCAAGTTTTTTCCTCCTCGCTCCTTCCGACTGTAACCCGATGACCGATCTTGCTGAACTTCTTGGCTTCCCTTGAGAAAATCGTCGGGGATTCTCGCAGGTGTTGGGATCCCGATACTTTCAGGATCGTTTTTATATTTGACTTAAATATATGACATTAAATGGAAAACCGCAATGTTGTGAAACTGTTTGTGATTCGTCCTGACCGCAGGGGACAAATCCTTCTCCTGAACGGGGAGCGCTGTGACCTGGTCGATGGTCGCGTCCATGTGGATGTGTAGCGCGTCATTGTGGCCAACTGTATTGAACGTGCACCATACCCAATTCCGCAACGTCACAGAAAATGCCACAAGGGGGCTCGATCACCGCACAGCCGAGTCACTTGTCCCTTCCCTTCGAGGGTGCTGGCTGAAGCCTGAGATGCACGCTGCGGGAGATTCATCTTTGGCGGGTGGCTTCAGGGTGGCAGCGCTTTGGTTCCACCCTTTCCTTGAAGCGACTCTGCGGAAAAATTTTTTCTGGCACACGCCCCGTTCGCGACGGGTTTTCCTTGACGACCACTAAATGCACGAATATTATTTCGTGAATATAAAATTACAAAATAATATTCGTGCAACGTCTTGAAAGAGGGCACCGAATCCACTTGTGGGATGGAGAGGCGAATCCCACCAGAGGGGATGTTCTCCCAGAGACGCCAGTGTATCCGTTGAACGGGCCAACCGAACCGGGGGGGAGGTGTGGTGCCATGATGCTCGATAATCTTCTGGATCCCGTGGTTTTGTGTTTCGTGGTGGGGGTGGCTGCCGGTTTGCTCAAGTCGGACTTGCAATTCCCCGAGCAGCTTTACGAAGGCCTGAGCATCTATCTGCTCTTTTCCATCGGGCTCAAGGGAGGCATCGAGCTGTCCCGGGCCGCTCCCGGTGAAGTTTTTGTTCCCGTTCTGGCCACGGTGGCCCTGGGGGTGATCATTCCCCTGGTGGCCTATTTTCTTTTGCGCCGCCTGGGCCGTTTCGACCGTCCCAATGCGGCGGCCATCGCCGCTCATTACGGTTCAGTGAGTGCCGTGACCTACGCGGTGGTGATCTCTTACCTTGTGCGCATTGGGCAAAGCTACGAGTCTTACGTCACGGTGCTCCTGGTGGTGCTGGAAATTCCAGCCATCGCTCTCGGTATTCTCATCGCACGCCTGGGCAGTGCAACCGGTGGTGTAAAATGGGGTGCTCTGCTGCATGAGGTGTTCCTGGGCAAGAGCGTCTATTTGCTTGTATCCGGATTATTGGTGGGGTATTTCAGTGGTTTCGACCGCAGTGAAGCCGTCGCTCCCCTGTTCTTCGGCCTGTTCAAGGGAGCCCTGGCCCTTTTCTTGCTCGAAATGGGCATCATTGCCTCCCGGCGAATTGAAGGCCTGCGATACACGGGATTCTTCCTGGTGATGTTTGCAGTGGCCATGCCCCTGATCAGTGGCGCATTGGGCACTGTGGCCGGATTGCTGAGCGGCCTTTCCCTTGGGGGCACCACCGTGCTCGCCACCCTGGCAGCCAGCGCCTCCTACATTGCCGCACCTGCGGCCATGCGCATTGCCGTGCCCAAAGCCAATCCCACTTTTTATCTGACGGCGGCTCTGGGAATCACCTTTCCCTTCAACATTCTGGTGGGTATTCCCATTTATCATGCCATGGCACGTTTCGCCCACAGCATTGGAGGTTGAAAGCCATGACACTGGCACATCGAAAGCTTGTCACCATCATCACCGAATCCGCTCTGGAAAGCATGCTCGTAAAAGACCTCGAGAACTTTGGGGTCACCGGTTACACCATAACCAACGTGCGTGGCGAAGGGGCTCGTGGAAAGCGCAAGGGCGATTGGGATCAAAATCGCACCATCTGCCTCATCACCATTTGTCGCAGTGATCTGGCCCATGTTATTTTGGATCACCTGGCCGCAGTCTATTTCGAAGACTATGCCATTGTCGCTTACCTGAGCGATGTGGAGGTGCATCGCGGCAACAAATTTTGAAACTTTCACTCCTTGAGGAATCCATGATCAAGACTCCCCACAGGCACACCGGCAGGTCTTCCGGCAGTGACTGGACCTTTCTCAACAACCATGCTCATGTGCTGTTGTGTCTGGCCCGGGATCCCGGGGCGCGCCTGCGAGACGTGGCGGAGATGGTCGGCATCACCGAGCGGGCGGTGCAGAAGATCGTTCGGGATCTCGAAGAGTGCGCCGTTCTGCGGCGCATTCGAGACGGACGCCGCAATCGTTACCAGATCGATCCTCACCAGCCCCTGCGCCATCCCCTGGAGAGCGATCACACGGTGGGGGAGCTGCTGGGGCTGTTCCTCGACAAAGATCGCCAAGATGCGGCTCCCATGGACTGACCTTTCCGGGCACCCATTCAGGTGGTGAGCAGATGGTGGGGTCGGACCAAGTCAAGGCACTTTTTTCTGTTGAACCTGGAAAGGCGGTGGGCAGGATGACCCCTCTGCCCACCCTACGGACTTCCCCGCCTTGGTTTTTTCTCTCAATGGATGATCCATGAAACTGCACATCACAAAACATGCTCGTTAGAAAATAGCTGATTTTCCTTGAGAACCACGTTTGACAATCGCTTTTGATCCATAGCTTCACGCACTTTTTAGGCCAGATTGTTCGTGGCAAATGCTTTTTGAATACTCAGGCCTGCTTTCAGAAGGGCCATGAATGAGCCGAGGAAGACATCAATGCATCGCAGGATTGGTCCCGTTGAAAAAGACAGGGAACCCTCTGAATTCTCCAACTGTAGTGAGTCTGTCCGAGGAGGAGGGCGTGATGCACGAAATTGTTCAGTGCAGCGGTTTTCCCGCAGCAAAGGTCACCGCAGTGGGGGAAAGGGATTGAACCCGCGACCGGCGGAAAACCAGCCGCTCCCGGTGCGGCGTGCTGCCGGTTGCTGAACGCACCGCCGCGGGATCCAGGGATGTGGGCAGGCAAAAGTGATATTTCAAGGGACCTCCAGAGGTGAGAGTGAAACTCACAGATGAGGGGGAAACTGATTTTTCAGCAGCAGGGATTCTTTGGCCACCGCAGGAATCCCTTCATAGATGGTTGGATAGGACGGGGAGATCTTCAGATCTTTGAACACCAGGCCCGGTTTGACGGCCATATTGCAATTGTAGCTGAGGACGGCGCCCGGTGTTTCGAGGCCGGGATGAGGGCGGTAACGGCGCACGGGTGTCAAGGCATAGGCAACCGCGAGCCCAAGCCACTTGGGAATGACCAGTGCCCGGGTTCCGGGATGGTGGCGCCGCACCAGGGCCAGGAATTCAGACCAGGTTGCCGGCATGTCGTCGCCCACGGGCGAGATGCCGCGATAGCCCTGCCAGGCGCACGCGATCAACAGTTCCGCCGCATCGGACACATGCATGTGGGAAAAGAGGTTGTTTCCCAAACCGGGCAAAACGAGAAGCCCCCTTCGAATTTGCTGAAAGTAAAGGTCCATTGCACCGTAGACATGGGGTAGCCGGATTGCCGAAAAGGCCATGCCCGCAGAAGCTGCGATTTGGGCGAGGGCCTTTTCCGTGTCGAGCTTGATGCGCCCGTAATCCAGGACCGGTCTGGGAACGGTTTTTTCATCCAACTGTGTGCGGTTGTCCCCGTACACCAGAAGTGATGAGCTGTAAACGAAGGTCTTCACGCCATGATTGGCAGCTGCCTCCATGAGGGCCACAGATCCGTCAAAAATGGTGGGTTTGAGAGATTCGTAGGATTCGAAGGTTGCTTTCGCACCCAGATGAATGACGGCATCCACCCCTTTCACCGCCTGGTCGAGGCTCTCTGTGTGGTGGAGGTCCCCGATCACCATTTCAATTTCGGGGTGGCTGATCACGCAGCGGTCCTGAAAAATGTTGCGCACCATGAAGCGGGGCCGGCAATCCTTCAACGCCAGGCGCCTTGACACCTCACATCCGATAAAACCGGATGCGCCTGTGAGCAGTATTTTGGGTTTCATCCGGGCCAAGTCTTTTCTGATGGACGGTACCTGTTGTGTTCAACTTTCTAAGGTCACTGGGGCTGAAAAAATCCCGAAAAGTGGTATTTCAGGACCTGGCCTGTCCCGCCTCCACTCGCCCGGTCTGGTTTTCCGGACTGTTCGGAAAGCTCACAGGAATGAGCTTATCCCAATTAAACGGCCGGAACAACATCCCGTTGCAACGAATGCTGAAAGGGCAGCACCAGAGGGAAGTCATGGCCTGTTTTGCGCGAAGTGTTCCGGGTTTTTTCACCGCAAAACCCCATATGCTGTCCGTATGAGTACTCTCCTTGGTCCATTCGGATCATTCCTCCCGTCCTCCAGTAGCTCGGGTGATTCTTTGATCACCACAATCGCTGCCAGATCAGGCTGG
>SLCH01000262.1 GCA_007125915.1 Syntrophobacteraceae bacterium | reverse complement strand
TTGGGAAGCCTGACCACCCATTCGGCGGGCACGCGAATGTATTGGCCGAAGCCACCGGAGGTGTTCATTCCCAGATCATAGCTGGTGACGATGACTTCCTCGCCGGGCTTGAAGTGGGGGCTTGCGCTTTCTTCCACCACTCCTGCAGCGTCGATTCCGGGCGTGTGGGGGTATTGCTTGGTGACGCCCTTGTTGCCCGAGGCTGAAAGAGCATCTTTGAAATTGAGAGAGGAATACTGGACTTTGACCAGAACATCTCCGGCGGGGAGGGAGTCCACAGGAAGCTCGGTGAGTTTCCTCACATACTTTTTGTCTTCGGTTTCTTCCACCAGCAAAGCCTTGTAGGTTTTGTCGGCCATTGGTTTTCTCCTTTCTGCTTTTTAGTTTTTCAGGGCCCGTTGCTCTCGGGATTCAAGCACCATGAACCGGGCTTGCCATTGATTCCCGTGTGTTGCGGAACTTCTCACACGGCATTGATTTGTTTCATCATGTTTTCTCAACTTCAATTTCTGAGGCTTTTGATGTAATCGATCAGGGCATTTATGGTGAGGGATAGATTTTCCTTTGATTTGTCCGACGTATACATGACGCAGGCACCCAGAAGGCCCGAGAAGATCATCTCGGTGACCTGGGATGTGTCCGTGTTGCTGCGCAGCCTGTTCTTGTCCTTTTCTTCATCCAGCAGCTGTTTCATGAGTTTTTTCAGCCTCACAAAACCTTCATTGACCTCCCGGGCCATCTCCGGGTGCTGGTCGCTCAACTCAAGAGCGAGGTTCACAAAGATGCAGCCTCCGGGAAGATTTTCCTCATCGGTGAGGTAGTGGTCTCGATAGTTTTCCAGTATGCGTATGATCTTGTCCGAAGGGCGATGGATCGTTTCCAGGCCTGCGAAGTTCTTTTCTCTCCACAGCTTGCGCGCTTCGCTCAAGGTGGCCAGAAGCAGCTCGTCCTTTGTTTTGAAATGGTTGTAAAATCCGCCTTTGGATGCCTGGGCGGCCTGAAGAATGTCGGAAATGGACGTGCAAAGGAATCCATGGGTGGAAAAGAGTTTCAGTGATTCATGGATGATTTTTGTCTTGAGGGTCATTCTTCGGACTCTTTTTGGGCTGGCAGTAAAGACAGACCGGTCGGTCTGATTTGTTGAGCTTATGCGACCATTGAAAAAAAGTCAACGGGGTGGACCTCTTTTTAGAGCCTCGCACACCCTGAACGGGAAAACATTTTCATTCCAACTCAAGGTATGCCCTCCACATCCCAAGCATCAGCCTGGGCGCCGGTCTCTTGCCAATCCTCAATGAAGCCTTAATAAAGTGATGGTGAGCAGCAAAATTTTGAAATCACACTGGAGCAACCAGGCTTGAATATCTTTGGCCTGCCCGTGACCAAGTCATGCGCTGAAGGGAAAGAACCTGAAAGAGTTTCAATGGGCAGCCTGGCGCTGGCGGCATCCATCGAAACCGATGTTTTCAAAGTGAGGAGGCAGGGTCATGAGTTCACAATTCCGGAATCTTGTCTTTGAGGGGGGCGGTGTCAAGGGAATCGCCTACATCGGGGCCATGCAGGTCTTGTGGCAGAGAGGGCATTTGCAGGACATTCGCAGGGTGGGGGGAACCAGTGCGGGGGCCATCAACGCACTCATTTATGCCCTGGGTTATGACATAAGAGAGCAGCGCGACATTTTGGATTCAACGGATTTCAAAAAATTCATGGACGACTCATTCGGTGTGATTCGGGACATCCGTCGATTGGCCAGGCACTTTGGCTGGCACAAGGGGGACTATTTTTCGGGATGGGTGGGCAAGCTGGTCAAGGATCGGCTTGGGAGCGAGCAGGCCACTTTCAGCGATTTGAGCAAGGCCGGCCACCCCCATTTGTATGTGATCGGCACAAACCTCTCCACCGGTTTTGCGGAGACTTTTTCAGTGGAAAGGTTTCCCGGCATGCCCCTGGTGACCGCCCTTCGAATCAGCATGTCCATTCCCCTGTTTTTCGCCGCCATGCGGATGGGAGTGCGAAACGATGTGTACGTGGACGGGGGAGTGATGCTCAACTATCCTGTGAAGCTCTTTGATCGGTTGCAGTACATTGACATGGCCAGTGAGCCCGATGCGGCCCGCTTCGTGGACTACTACAACCGCGAAAACGCCCGCTTTCTGTTGGAAAGGCCCGATCGCAGCCCCTATGTGTACAATCGGCAGACCCTTGGCCTTCGCCTGGACACGGCCGAACAGATCGCCATGTTTCGCTACGACGAGCCTCCACAGGGTGCGGAAATCAAAAACTTCACTCAATACGCCCGCTCCCTCATTTCTGCCATCATGCAGGTGCAGGAAAATCAGCACCTGCACAGTGACGATTGGCAGCGCACTCTATACATCAACACCCTGGATGTGAAGACCACTGATTTTGACATCTCCCATGAAAAGAAGGCTGCCTTGCTACAGGAAGGAATCAAAGGAGCAGAAAACTATTTTCGGTGGTTTGAAGATCCCCGGGAAAAACCCGTGAATCGGCTGGGCCAGGAGGATTCTTGACAAATTGTTGTCTTCGACTCTCGCCCTTCGTGCATCTCAAGTGGTGGAAAACTCATACTCCTTGCCCTGGGCTTCAAAAACCACTTTCTTCTCTTCGTTCTCCTTGAGTTTTCCCTGGACCATTCTTTTGCAGCCAAAACTGTAATAGACGATGAGATGGGTGGGAGCCTGAGACTCCTGCGGGTCATCGGAGGAAGATTCCGCGGGGGCCAGCTTGGACATGCTCAGCTTCTGGCAGGTCTCTTTCTTTTCAGAATCGCCCTCGCGCACGGTGACCTCATAGGTGCCAAATACTTTTATGGGCATTTTGATATCCATAGTCTCACTCCTTCTCATGCGGCCTTGTGATGATTTGCCGCCAGCTGGCAGGCCTTTGCGGTCTTTTGGTGCCATGTGGTGAACAGACACACCCTATGAAAACTGGTGGGTTGGCCGTGATCTGCTTTCAGCCAACCCTTTAATTTTATGTGGTATTGATTCAAGAGGGGACGGTTTTCCGCAAAATCAGGCACCACCTTTTTGAATGGCAAAGCCCTGGGGCTGAAGACCGGTGGATGATGGCGTTCCTGCGATTTGAGCCAGGTAAACGGCGCCGAGCTTTTCAATGTGCTCCCCTACGTTGTCAAAATAATTGTAGTGGAGCTGCTCCTCCTCGATGATGTCTTCAAAAATCTTCATGCTCACGCTGTCGCCATTTTCCCGGCAGACCTGAAGGAATTCATTGTAGACGGCAATGGTGTTGTCTTCCAGGTTGGCATCGAAGGGATAGATGGCTTCCACAGCCTGGCCCTTCTGGGTCTTGGCGGCCGCTTCCGTGGTGGGTTCTCCTCCCAGTTCCTTGACGCGTTCGGCAAAGGCTTCGGCGTGGCGCATTTCGTCAATGGCGATGAGCTTCATCTTTCCCGCCAGCTCGCCATAATCCATGTCGTCAAGATTGTAATGCTGATTCATGTACTGGTGAATAGCGTGGAGTTCCATGGCGCGTGCCTTGTTCAGCACTTCAATGACCTTCTCCTTTTGCATTTTCCGGGTGCTCTGGTCCATTTTCAGGCTCCTGTTGGGCAGTTGTTCATGTCATTGGCGTTCGGGCAAAACTTCCGCATACTACTATCTCTGCAAGTGTAATCATGCGCAGTGATTTATGGGTGCACCGCAGTCACGACCCAGACATTAGATTAGGTGAAAGCTAATCAGTCCAGGGGCATCCCGCAAGTACGGGGATCTGGATTGGAGCCTGGATTCTGTGCGTGAGGAACTCACCCATCCAGCTCCACTCGCAGAGAGAGAAAATCCAGAAGGTCCTTGAGGGTGACCACGCCGGCAAGGCGTTCCCCTTCCATGACGAGAAGGCGGCTCACCCCTGTCTGGTTCATGAGAGACAGGGCCTTGATGGCATCTGTGTCGGGGGCGATGGAATTTTCCTCGGTGCAGGGTTGCGTGATCTCAAAAACCTGCTTTCGATTCCAGTTCTCTTTGGGGATTTCTTTGATCTGCCTGGTGGTGACACATCCTTGAACTCTGCCCGATTCACTGACCACGGGGTACATTTTATGGTGATAACGATACACATAATCTTCCACGAGGCGGTCCAGTGGAAGATCCGAAGAGACCGTCACAGGGTCTGTTTTCATGAAGCGCCTCACCGATTCTCCCTCCAGGGCCCTTCGCGTGATCAGCTGCTGGTAGGACAGCTGTGCCGCGTTGTAGAGAAATAAGCCGATGAGAAACCACCACATGCCGCCGATGAAGTTCCCCACAAAGAGCACATTATAAATGCCCATGACGATCAGGAAGATGCCGAATCCCGATCCTATGTTCGAGGCGATGCGGGTTGCCCAGCGCATGTTGCCTTTGATGGCCCAGAGAAGAGATCTCAATACGCGGCCTCCATCCAGCGGATAGGCTGGCAGCATGTTGAAAACCGCAAGGACCAGATTGATCAGGGCAAGGTATTGGATGACGCCATTGATGGGCATGGGAATGCCCAGCTGGACCCCCAGGGCGGAAATGGCATAGAAAACTCCCGAGATGAACAGGCTCGAGATGGGGCCCGCGATGGCCATCATAAACTCGCCTCTGGGGCTTGTGGGTTCGTCACCCATCTCCGCCATTCCCCCGAAAATGAAGAGGGTGATTCCCTTCATGGGAATGCCGTATCTGCGAGCCACCACCGAATGTGAAAATTCGTGAAAGATGATGGAAAGAAAGAGGCCCAGGGCGCCCACGATGCCCATGGCCCAGTAGGTTCCCGTGCTCAGTCCTTCGAGGTGGTAGGGGAAGAAACCCGTGGACAGGGACCAGGCGATGATGATGGCGATGATGATCCAGCTGAAGTCAATGCGCACCTGAAATCCGAGAATTTTGAACAGATCGATTCGTTTTCCAAACATATCTTGACTCCTCTGATGATCATTTCTCCATTCGGTGCTGCCCTTGAGCCCATTCCCCGTTCATTGATTCAAACTCAATTCACATGCAGCGCTCTGTGGCTGGCTCTTCACACACGGGCTTGGGGCTGAAAGCTATTTCCAGCGTTTTGCCCTCTTCCAGTTCATAAATGTCTTCTTTGTAGCCGATCTTGATGGGCTTTTCCTTTGCCCGGCAGGCAGTGACCTTCAATTGCCCGGGAATGATTTCAATGCTCAGGTAATGACCCCGGTAATGTATTTGCATGCCGAGCCTTCCCAGTTCGTCGGGAAGGCATGGGTTGAACCACAGCACGTCTCCCCGTGTTTCAAGGCCTGTGTAGCCTATCTGAATCATGTCCACGCAGCCGGACATGGCACCCAGGTGAATGCCTTCGGGAGTGGTTCCTCCCTGGATGTCGGAGATGTCGCTTTCCAGTGCTTCCGTGAAGAGGTTCCAGGAACGTGCCCTGTCGCCCCTGGCCAGAACCCAGGAATGGACCACCCGGCTCAGCGTGGAACCATGAGAGGTGCGCTTGAGATAATAATCAACATTTTTTGGAATGGTTTCGTACTCAAAGGAATATCCCAGCTGCTCGAAAATTTGGCACAGCTCTTCAGCGGAGAAGAGGTAAAAGAGCATGAGCACGTCAGCCTGCTTGGAGGCTTTGTAGCGGTTGGGCGAATCTCCCTCGGCTTCCAGAATCCGGTCCAGTCTCTGAATGTCTTCGTACTTTTTCCTGTAGCCTTCCCAGTCAAACTCCTGGAGTTCATCGTAATGTTCAAATTGGCTGATGATGCCGTCTCCATGAAAAACCACTCTCATTTTTCTGCTGACATCACGCCATTGCTCCAGTTCCTCTTCGTGCAGGCTCAACACCTCGCAAATTTCCCTGCGGCGGTCTTCAGGAAGAATTTCAAGGGTTTTCAGGGCGCTGTTCAGGACCCACACGGCCATCACATTGGTGTAGGCATTGTTCTTCAATCCTGGCTCATGGGAGTCGGGATAGGCTTCGTGGTATTCGTCGGGCCCCACCACTCCGAGGATCTCGTAGCGATCCAGAGTGGGGTTGTACGTGGAAATGCTGGACCAGAACCGGGCGATCTCCAGAATCATTTCAGCGCCGTAAAAGGACAGGAACTCCATGTCCAATGTGGCCTGATAATACTTATAGATGTTGTAGGCAATGGCTGAATTCACATGGCGCTGATGCCGTGAATGGTCGGGAAGCCAGCGTCCCGATTTGGGATTGAGGTGAATTCTCTGGGTTTCTTCTCTTCCGTTGCTTCCACTCTGCCATGGGTACATGGCGCCCCTGTAGCCCGCTTCCTTCGCAGCGCTGCGGGCAGCCTCGAGTCTTCTGTAGCGATACATGAGGAGAGCGCGCGTGATTTCGGGGACGCGCAGGTTGAGGAAAGGAAAAATGAAGAGTTCGTCCCAGAAAATGTGGCCCCTGTAAGCCTCACCATGCCACCCTCTGGAGGGAACTCCCACGTCCAAATCCATGGTGTGGATGGAGGTGGTCTGCAGAAGGTGAAAGGTATGAAGGTGAAGGATCATTGCCGTGCGATCTTCTTTCGGGGGCGCCTTTTCCTCGTATTCGACGTCAAACCGGCGCCAGAGGTGCTTCCAGGCGAGCACATGGGATGCAAGCAGTTCATCGAAATTTCCTGCACGCTGGACGAGGTTTCTGGCTTCAAGGCCGCACTCGGACGATGCGTGATCCCTTGAAGTGAAAAGGGTCATCACCTTTTCCACGCAGATGTCCACACCCTTTTGGGCATGGATTTTAAGCTGGTGGGCGATGTAACCGGGTTCTTGCAGAACTTCTCTTTCAACTTGTTCCGCATCTCCATTTCTGCAGATGCGGACCCTCGCAGCCTGTGCCATGGTGATTTCGGACTGGTTGGTCCTGACCTTGAGGTAGATGGATTCGGCGTCCACCGGACGAGCTTCAACGGGGTCAAGGTGTTTGCTGTTGAGGCCCCTGTATCGGGGAACGCCGTCATTGATCACCTGTCCGTCGAGGGCCGACCGGAATTCCACCTCACCAGACCAGTTTTCGGGTGTGAAGACCAGCTCCAGGGCGGCCAGGTGAGGTTCCGCCATGCTCACCATGCGGCGCTCGCTCAGTGTTGTGCGTTTGCCCTGGGAGTCTGAAAAGAGGACTTTGCGCAGCAGAAGTCCCCTTTTCATGTCCAGTTCCTGCCGATACTCGAGGATTTCCATGTCCTGGATGCGGAACCAATGGGAATCCACATGGCGAAAATTCAGGTAAAGCCAGTTGGGCAGATTGACAAGATCCTCGTTTTCAATGGTCTTTCCTTTCATTTCCGTTTCGAGACGGTTGTACCCTCCCGCCAGGTAAGTACCCGGGTAATAGGTCTCATCGGCCCGGGACTGGGCCAGAGCCCCTCTCGAGGCGAAGTAGCCGTTCCCAAGGGTGCAGAGAGCTTCCCGGTGTTTTTCTTGCTCCGGATTAAAATCTTCATAGATCAACGACCATACGGACATTGGGTTCATCCTTTTTGTGCTGAAAGGAGCTTTTGGAGAAATTGCTTGACCTCGCTGATGTCTTTGAGCTGGTATTGCCCCTCGGTGTGGCGGGGCGGGTCCATCACCACCACGCCTATTCCCCTGCCTTTGAGGGTTTTGAAAGCATCCTCGTCGGTGACATCGTCACCCAGGTAAAAGGGCATGATGTCAGGTCTGTCCAGTTCCAGCTTTTTCAGAAGCCACATGAGCGCCCTGCCTTTATGCCAGTCCATTTTAGGCTGCAGTTCGAAAATTTTCTTTCCACCCGATTGCCTCAGTTCAGGGTGAAGTCCCGCCACGTCCTCAACGGCTTTTTTCACGTGCGACGTTTTGCTTTCCTCCACCTTTCGGTAATGTATGGCAATGGAAAACTTTTTTCTTTCCACCCACGCACCTGGAATGCTTTCGATCCCCTCCTTGAGCTCTGTTTCCGCTTCGTCCAGTGCAGGGAGAAAATCTTTGCCCTGTTCGGGACCGGATTCTTTTCCATCGGGGCCGGAAATGTCGAACCCGTGGCTGCCGGCGTAGAAAATGTTGTCGATGCCCACGAGGCGCTGAACGTCAGGACGATCTCTGCCGCTGATGACGGCGATGGGCACGCGCTCTGCCAGTTCTGTGAGAACACCGCGCATGTCATCGGGCAGAAGGGCTTCGGAGGGGTCTTCCACGATGGGTGTCAGAGTGCCGTCATAGTCCAGAAAAACGGCGGCCCGCCTGTTCTCCAGTCTCTCCGCGATGCTTTCAAAATGATCCAGCGCCGAGGGGATGACAGGAGGCAGGGAATCGGGGTTCTCCACCATCATAAGGGACAGGTGGGTGACCACCAGGTGGGCCCCGTTCTTTTTGAGATCCTCACCGTGGCCCGTTCGGTCAACGCCGATGACCAGGCCGAATTCCCCGTTTCTTCCTGCCTGGACTCCCGAGATGGCATCTTCCAGGACCACGGTGCGCTCGGGCGCTGTTCCGAGCATGCGGGCAGTGACAAGAAAGATATCAGGGGAGGGTTTTCCCTTGAGGTTTTTTTCCTGCGCATCCACGCCATCGGTCTTGTGGTCGAAAAGATGCAGAAGTTGCGCAGCCTTGAGAATGGAAGCGCAGTTTTTGCTCGAAGAAACCACCGCGGTCCTGAACTGCGCCGATCGCAGCTCCTGAAGCAACTGGACGGCTCCCTCGTAGACCTCGACTCCCTGTTCCTGGATCAGTTCCTGAAAGTGGGCATTCTTGAGACTTCCGAGTCCGTGAATGGTTTCCTTTTCGGGACCGTCCTCGGGGCTTCCCCAGGGGAGTTCCATGCCTCGGGACTGGAGAAAGCTCTGAATGCCCTCATGCCTTGGCTTGCCATCCACGTAACGGCGGTAGTCTTCGTCATCAAAGGGTTTCCAATCGTCCGTGGCATGCTTTTCCAGATAGCCGTCAAAAAGGCGCTTCCACGCTTTGGAATGGACTTTGGCCGTCTTGGTGATGACACCGTCCAGATCAAAAATCACCGCATCATACTTGGACCTGGAAAGGACCAGATGGGAGCTGCTCATGTCAAAACCTCCTGTTCGATGGCAGAATATGTTGTGAGTCTACCAATTCCCTGCCTTTTCGTGAATGACGTTTATCATATGTTGTGCGATGAGAAGAGAGGAAATCGGGAAACAGGGAGAGAGATCGAGGTCTTGATGCTTCAGGTTTGTTGCCATCATTCACGTTTGAGTTTAGATTTGTCGATGGTGGATGTGCGTGCCATTGTTTGTTGAATTCCGTGAGCGTTACTTTTCCAGAAAGTCCGCAGGGCAAAAGGCAAAGGAAAGCATATGAAGCGTGTCGTCACCATCACCATGAATCCTTGCATTGACAAGAATGCTTCCGTGAAAACCGTCAAGGCGGAACGAAAACTCCGCTGCTTTCGTCCTCGATATGAGCCCGGTGGGGGAGGCATCAATGTTTCCAGGGCCATTTCCAGGCTTGGTGGAAAGTCCACCGCTTTTTTCCTCGCTGGAGGACCTACGGGGGAGATGCTTCGGGAACTCCTTCAGCAGGATGACATCCCCCTGGTGGCATTTGGGATTCGCTCCCACACGAGGGAAAATCTCATCGTTTATGAAGAGTCTTCAGGGGAGCAGTACCGTTTCGGGATGCCCGGCCCGAAGGTGGAGGAAGAGGAATGGAAAGCTTTCATGAAGGAGCTCGATACGGTGGAGCCCAAGCCTGATCTCATCGTTGGCAGTGGGAGTCTGCCTCCCGGAGTGCCCGAGGACTTTTATGCCAGAGTTTCCAAATGGGGAAAATCGCACGGTGCCAGGACCATTGTGGACACTTCAGGAGATTCCCTCGCTCAAGCCTGCGGGGAGGGAGTGTTTCTGGTGAAGCCCAACCTGAGGGAGTTGGAGCTGCTGCATGGCAAGAGCATTGACAATGAAGAGGAGGAAGAAGAATTGGCCCGAAAACTCGTGGAGGACGGATCTGCCGAAGTGGTGGTTGTTTCTCTGGGAGCTGCCGGTGCTCTTTTAGCCTGGAAAGAGGGCCTGGAGAGGGTGAGGGCCCCCAGGGTTCCCATCAAGAGCAAAGTGGGGGCGGGCGACAGCATGGTGGCGGGTATCGTGACGGGCCTCTCTCGGGGATGGAAGATACCCGATGCCGTTCGTCTGGGAGTGGCTGCCGGAGCAGCTGCAGTCATGACCCCTGGAACGGAACTTTGCAGCGGGGAGGACACAGATCGCCTCTATGAAAGGATCAAAGTTCTTTAAATGCCTCGCCGTTGACCTTTGCGGGCTCTTGTCATCCAGTGTTTCTGAGGGCTGAAGCAATGGCGTTGATGGTGACGAGAAGCTCCATGAGGGTGGCTTCCCTTTCCTCCTCGGGACGGCCATCGTCCTTTTGAGCCCGCCACTTTTCCAGCAGCCTGATCTGCCGGGCATGGATGATGGCCAGGGCGCTTTCGCGCAGCTGGTTGGACCAGTGATGAATGCGCCTGCGTTCTTCGAAAGGTCCTTTCAGCAGCTCCTCAAGAACGGTGCGTGTTTTTTCAAGCTCCGCCAAAATTTTTTCCAGGATAGTGCGCCGTGTCTCTTCGTCCTTGACCAATCGGGCATAAGCTTTCATGACGCATTCATTGGTGGCCGCCATGCTGGTGTCCACGTTGATCAGCACATATCGAATGAAGGGGTCATGGCCTGCCGATTCCGCAAGCTGCTGGAATTCAGAAGGCTTCTCTTCCTTCAGCTTGTACATGGCAGACCCCACGCCATACCAGCTGGTCATGTTGTAGCGGGACTGGGCCCAGCTGAAGACCCAGGGGATGGCTCGAAGGTCTTCCAGGCTGCGTTTGCCCGTCCGCCGCGCCGGGCGGGACCCGATGCGGCTCGATTCAATGGCGTCTATGGGTGTGGCCTCGCTGTAAAAGGGGATGAAATGGGGGTCGCTGATCAATCCCTGGTAGACTTCCCTGCTTTCCCGGGCAAGGTATTCAAGGGTGGGGGACAAAGGGTGCTCTTCAATCTCTGTCCTGCTGTCGAGCAATGTGGCCCCCGCACTGCCCGCCACCAGCAGTTCGATGTTGAAGGAAGCGTTCATTCTGTTGGCATATTTCTGCGCGATGGTTTCCCCTTGCTCCGTGAGACGCAGGTCCCCGTCCACGGAGCCTTTGGGAAGGGACTGTATGAACCAGTTGGTTGGTCCGGCGCCACGGCTGATGCTTCCTCCTTTCCCGTGGAAGAAGCGAATCCGCACTTCTTTTGCCCTGCCTATGGCTGCCAGCCGCGCTTGAGCCTTGTAGAGACCCCAGTTGCTTGCAATGACGCCGCCGTCCTTGTTGCTGTCACTGTAACCCACCATGACCTGCTGAACGGGCCTGTCATGGCCATGCTCCTCCATTTGCCATTGGAGGCTGCGCCGGGTCATGGGGTGCTCCAGAAAACATTCCATGATGTCCGCGCTGCGTTCCAGGTCCTCGATGGTTTC
>SLCH01000007.1 GCA_007125915.1 Syntrophobacteraceae bacterium | reverse complement strand
TTCTCTGGAGAAGCACGGACTCATGCCCCTGTGTGTCTACTCGGAAGGCTTCGCCGACAGCACTCTTCCCCTGGACATGCGCTACACGTGGGCTTCCTACTTCCGAGAGGCCGGGCCCAAACTGTCCGTCCTCCTGAATCTCCTGGCGGGGCGTCTTTTGTCCAAACCCGAAGACGTCCCCATCCTGGAATCTCTCAATGTTCCCGTGGTGCAGCTCATCCGCCTTCACCAGCAGAGTCCCGAAGAATGGGAGCAGGATGCCAGCGGGCTGGCCCCCGGCTCCCTGGGCATTGTGAGTTCCCTGGCCCAGCCGGAAATGTCCGGGGCCATCGAGCCCTCCCTCCTTTCGGGCTCCGTGCGGGAAACGGACGCGCGGACCGGGCTCGGTTTCCGGCGCTCCCTTCCCGTGCAGGAGCGCATCGAGCACCTGTGCCGCCGCCTGAAGCGCTGGGTGAAGCTGCGGAACCTTCCCAACGGGGAAAAACGGGTGACCATCGTTTTGAACAACAACCCCTGCAAGGGCGTGGAAGCCACCCTTGGACTCGCCGTGGGCCTGGACACCTTCCAGAGCCTCGCCGACCTCATCCGTTCCATGAAAGAAGCGGGCTACCAGGTGGGTGACGCTCCCGAACACGGCGAAGCCATTTTGAAACTCCTTCTGGAGCGCAAGGCCATTTCCGAATTTCGATGGACCACCGTGGACGAAATCATGAAAAAAGGGGGAGTCCTGCACCGCACCACCTGGGAAGAATACGAAGCCTTGATGGCGGAGCTGCCTTCCAGGGTCCGAGACCGCATCACGGACGACTGGGGGCCCTTTCCCGGAGAAGGCATGGTGTACCGGGAGAATGGGGAGGCGACCCTCCTCGTGACCGGCCTTCGCTTCGGCAACATTCAGGTCATGGTGCAGCCCAAGCGGGGATGCTACGGCGCCAAATGCAATGGCGAAGTGTGCCGCATTCTGCACGATGCCGAACTTTCTCCGCCTCCCCACTGGCTGGCCACCTACCGCTACATTCGCCACAATTCCGACGCGGTGGTGCACTTCGGCACCCACGGAGCCCTGGAGTTCCTGCCGGGAAAGCGCGCGGCCCTGTCTGACTGCTGCTTTCCGGAAGTCACCCTCGACGACCTTCCCAACATTTACCTGTATGTCATGGATGTGCCGGGAGACGGGCTGGTGGCCAAGCGCCGGGGCCGGGGTGTCATGGTGACCCACCTCACTCCCGTGCAGCGCCCCGCGGAGTTCCATGGGGAAACCAGCAAACTGGAAAATCTTCTGGACCAGTACCTCAAGGCCCGGGAAAACGGGGAAACCAGGCGGCAAAGGGTTTTGCAGGAAGAGATGGTCCCCCTCATGAAGCAACTCCACTTCACGGCTCCGGACGACGACGGCCAGGACTTTCATGAAACGGTGGAACTCCTTTCCCGCCAGATTGCCCGCGGCAAGCGCACCCTGGCTTCCCAGGGAATGCACCGGCTGGGGACCGCGCCCGACGCGAAGGGAGTGGCCACCATGCTGACCACCATCCTCATGAAGCCTTCAGAAGACCGGCCTTCCCTGGAAGAAATCGCCCTCTGGGGGAAAAACCCCTCAGGCAACCACTTCGAGGACGCAAGGGATGTGATCCGTTCGCTCCTGGAACCGGAGATGCCCCTTGAGATGGAAAGTCCCGACCCGCACCGGGTCCATTCCCTCAAGGAATGGTGCCTGGATGTGGGTGGGCGCATGGCCATGAGCAGCCGGGAAATTCCCCAGCTCCTCAAGGCCCTGGACGGTGGCTACATGGAACCGGGGCTGTCGGGCTCCCTGGCCCTGGGGAAGACGCAGGCCCTGCCCACGGGAAGGAATTTCTACACAAGCGATGTCCTTTCCATGCCCACCAAAGCCGCCTGGGAAGTGGGCAAGGAACTGGCGGACAACCTGCTGCGCAAGTTTGTCCGGGATGAAGGGCGTTTTCCCGAGAGCGTGGGCATCAGCCTCTGGAGCATCGATGCCTTCAAATCCGATGGGGAAGTGTTCTGCCAGATTCTGCACCTCATGGGCATGCACCCCACCTGGAGCCCCAACGGCCGGGTGTCCAAAGTGGAGCCCATGCATCTGGATGAGCTGACTCTCGAAATGGAAGAGGGTGGCAAGAGGGCGCGGCCCCGCGTGGATGTGGTCATCCAGACGAGCAGCATCCTGCGGGACATGGTGCCGCATTTCGCGGACCTGCTGGACGAGGCAGCCGTCACGGCGGGGGAGCTCCACGAGCCTGCGAACCGGAACTTCATCCGCAAGCACACCCGTGAGCGCCTGGCGGACCTGGAAAAGGAACTGGGGGCGCGGTTGTCGGAAAAAGAACTGTGGCGGTTGGCGACCTTTCGCGTCTTCTCTTCGGCTCCCGGCACCTGCGGCACAGGCGTGGGCCTCGCCCTGGACGCATCGGCCTGGGAAACGGAAGAGGACCTGGCCGAAGCCCATGTGAACTCGGGCGGATACGCCTACGGATCCGACCGTTTCGGGCGTTTTGGGAGGGTTTCGGGCATGGAAGCTCACAAGATCTACGCTCAGAACCTCAAGACCCTGGACGTGGCCTACATGCGGCAGTATTCCCCCGAATACGACCTCATGGACTGCGGATCCTACAGCGACTGCCTGGGGGGCATGTCCGTGGCCGCCAAAAACGTGAGCGGGAAACATGCCCGGCTGTACTGGGCGGACACCAACGCCGTGGGAGATCTGTCCGTGCGCGATTTGAAGGACGACATCTCCGCCTCCGTCCGGGCGAAGCTGCTGAACAAGAACTGGATCGAGCACCAGAAGGAGCACGGCTACAAGGGCGCGGGGGGTGTTTCCAGCCGTGTGAACAATCTCTACAAGTGGAGCGCCGTCACTCGTCAGGTGGACAAATGGGTGTTCGATTCGGTGGTAAAAACCTACATTCGAGACCGGGAAAACCTGGATTGGCTGCGGTCGAGCAACCCCTACGCCCTGGAGGAAGTGACGCGCCGGTTGCTGGAAGCCCACAGCCGGGGTCTGTGGGAGC
>SLCH01000090.1 GCA_007125915.1 Syntrophobacteraceae bacterium | reverse complement strand
TCCCGCAGCACGCGACGGGCCGGTTCATAGGTGCAAAGGGGTTCGGGTGCCAGATAATTCCCCGTGCTTTCGAAAGCCCTTGCACGGCAACCCCCGCAAACACGGACGTATTCACAGCGTCCGCACTTGCCTTCGTAGCTTTTGTGGTCTCTCAATTTCAGGAAAATGGACGAATTTTTCCAGATTTCTGCAAAGCTCTGCCTTCTCACGTTGCCGCATTCCAGTTCGAGGTATCCGCAGGGTTGAACCTGGCCCACGTGGGAGATGAAGGCGAAACCCGTTCCACCCAAACATCCCCTGGAAAGGGCATCGAGGCCAAAGGTCTGAAAAGTGACCTCCCGCCCCTCCTCTCTGGCCCTCTGCCGAAGAATACGGTAATAGTGCGGCGCACATGTTGCCTTGAGCTGCAGGGGCACCTTCCCTTTCTGCTCGTAAAACCAGTTGAGCGTCTTTTCATATTGTTCCGCATCGATCCCCTGTTCCTGGAGATCCTTGCCCCGGCCCATGGGGACCAGCAAGAAAATATGGTGTGCGACAGCTCCCAGGGAAACCACCCGTTCCTGTATCGGTCCCAGCTCGTGAAGGTTTTGACGGGTGATCGTCGTGTTGATCTGAAAATCCAGGCCCACTTTCCTGGCCGCCGCCACTCCCCTCAAGGCTCCATGGAAGGCGCCCTGCACCTGGCGGAAAGCATCGTGGGAATCGGCTGTGGCTCCATCGATGCTCACACTGATGCGCTGAATTCCCGCATCCATCATTTTGGCCGCCAACTCTTCCGTGAGCAGCGTCCCGTTGACGGCCATGGTCATGCGGAAACCTTTGTCATTTCCATAGGCTGCAATCTGGAAAATATCGGGGCGCAAAAGAGGCTCCCCTCCCGTGAGAATCACGATGGGTTTTGAAAGGGTTCCAATTTCATCGAGGACCCGAAAGCCTTCTTCCGTGGTGAGTTCATTTTCATAGGGCCGATCCTGTGCTGCGGCCCGGCAGTGAATGCATGCCAGATTGCAGCTTCGGGTGACTTCCCAGGCCACCAAACGCAACTGACTTTGCCGTTCTTCACCGGCTTTTTCCTGGTGGGGATGGGAATCCAGTGGGGGCTTTTGCCCGTGGGCATGCGGAGAGGAATGGGGATGCATGGTTGCTCCTGGTTCTCAATCTTCACTGCAACAGCGCGGCGGCTTCTTTGGCGTAGTAGGTCAAAATGAGGTCTGCTCCCGCCCTTCGAATGGCAAGGAGGGTTTCCATCATGGCCCTTTGCTCATCCAGCCAGCCCTGAGCCGCCGCCGCCTTGATCATGGAATACTCGCCGCTCACATTGTAGGCTGCCACGGGACGGTCGAAGTCTTTTTTCACCCGATGGATGATGTCAAGGTAAGCCAGCGCCGGTTTGACCATGACCACATCGGCTCCCTCCTGAATGTCCAGCTCCACTTCACGCATGGCTTCGTCCGTATTGGCCGCATCCATCTGATATCCCCGCCTGTCACCAAACTGTGGAGCCGAGTCCGCCGCATCACGGAAAGGTCCATAAAAGGCTGAACAATACTTGGCCGCATAGGCCATGATGGCCACCTGCTCAAATCCTGTGTCGTCCAGGGCATGCCGAATGGCCATCACGCGGCCGTCCATCATGTCCGACGGGGCAACCATGTCCGCACCGGCGCGGGCATGAGACACGGCAACCTTGGCCAGAACATCCAGAGTGGAATCATTGTCCACTTCCTCTTTGTGAAGAAGGCCGCAGTGCCCATGGCTGGTGTACTCACAGAGACACACATCGGTGATGACCACCAACTGGGGATACTTGTCCTTGACGGCTCCAACGGCTTCCTGAACGACCCCTTGGGGCGCATGGGCTTCGCTTCCCTTGTCATTCTTTTGAGCCGGTATCCCAAAGAGAATGATGGCTGGAATGTGAAGCTCAACCACCGATTGCAATTCTTTGAGGAGCGTGTCCACGGAAAACTGATGCACCCCTGGCATGGAACTCACGGCATTTTTGATGTTTTTTCCAGGCATGACAAACATGGGGTAAATGAGATGATCCGTGGAGAGACGGGTCTCGCGAATCATGCGGCGAAGGTTTTCCGTGCGCCTGAATCTTCTGGGCCGGTACTGGGGATAATACATGCTCCTGAAACTCCCTCTCTTGTGCGTTTCAATCTTTCATGACCTTCAGAAAAAACCCTTGTGCCGACGCAGTCTAGGGAGCAATCTCTCCATCGGTCAGGTAGCACGCGGGATCGGGCGCCCACATGTCTCCCGAGACGGCTTCTGCCCGCACGCGGAAATTTCCTCCGCACACATCGAGCCATCGACAGGTTGAGCAGCGCCCTTTCACATGGAGCTTTTTTTCTTTCAGCATGTTCAGAATGGGGTGAGACCGATCCGTCCAGATTTCACTGAAGGGGCGTTCCCGCACGTTTCCGAAGGAAAGGTGGCGCCAAAACTGATCCGCATGCACACTTCCATCCCAGCTCACGCAGCCGAAGCCCCGTCCGGAATTGTTTCCTTCATTCATTTTCAAAAGTTCGAGAACTTCGCCGGCTCGCTCCGAGCCCTCTTTGAGAAGCCTCATATAGATGTAGGGACCGTCCGCGTGGTTATCCACGGTGAGCACTTCCCTGGGCTTGCCACGCCGGTGCAGATCGGCGGTACGGTCTATGATGCAGTCCACAGCACGTCTCGTCTCTTCGTGGCTCAGATCATCCTGGACCAGGTCGCTTCCCCGCCCCGCATACACCAGATGATAG
This sequence comes from Syntrophobacteraceae bacterium, assembly GCA_007125915.1. Lineage (GTDB taxonomy): Bacteria > Desulfobacterota > Syntrophobacteria > Syntrophobacterales > Syntrophobacteraceae > SLCH01. The sequence continues at coordinate 28,795 of SLCH01000090.1, read as the reverse complement.
AAGCACACACGGGGAATGTCCCGCTCCTCCAGGAGGTCAAAAATGGCAGGGATTTCCTGGTGGTTGAAACGGTTCATAGTGAAGCGAAGCCCCACCTTGATACCGGCCTCCTGGCAGGCTGCAATGCCCTGAAGGGCCTTGTCATAAGCTCCCCTGACTCCCCGAAAGTGATCGTTCACCTCGTTCAGGCCATCGAGGCTGATGCCCACATATGAAAGGCCGATGGTTTTCAGTTCCTGCGCCACCGATGGAGTGATGAGGGTCCCGTTGGTGGAGATGACAGCGCGCATGCCCTTTTGCACCGCGTGGTCGGCGAGTTCCACCAGATCGGGCCGGATGAGAGGCTCACCCCCGGAAAAAAGCACCACCGGGGAACCAAACCGGGCGAGGTCATCCAGAAAAGCTTTTCCCTGTTCCGTGGTCAATTCATCGCCGAAGGCCTCGTCGCGGGCATGGGCATAGCAGTGGATGCACTTGAGATTGCAGCGGCGGGTGACATTCCACACGACCACGGGTTTCTTGTCTGCAGAAAACTGCAGGAGGTGTGAGGGAAGTTTGCCGCTGTGGCGTCCATATCTGAGAGCATCCGAGGGCTCCACAGTTCCGCAATACAGTTTGGATATCCCGATCATGAAAAGAATCCTTGTCATTGGCCACGCATAAGGCGTTCACACCCTGAAGCCGGCGCAGAAACGGGCTTCTTCCTTGAAGGGAGGATCGCTTCTCCTGGCCCCTTAGAGTTCCTTGTTTTCCCTGTCCGTATCCGAGGAAGAAAGAGGGTACCGGCGGTAGTTGTCCCGAATGATGAAGTCCATGTAAAGATCGGGGGTTAAAACCCCTTTTCTGGGGATGATGTGCTCCAGCCGCCCGCTTCGATCGGCGATCAACTTGAAGGCGTGGGCATAGTCTCTGGAAACCTCGTTGCATATGGCGGTGGCCGAGGTATCCCGGTCGAGGGCGCGGCCGATGATTTCATTGATGGCTTCCTCGTTGAAATTGATCTTGAATCCATGCTTTTCGTAAAAGTCGCTCTCAAACACCCGCACTTGATTGTACATGAGGATGACTTCATCGAAGATTTTTTCAATGGGGAACATGGTCTTCAGATGATGCTCCACCACCAGCTCGATGCGGTCGGGGGTGAAAACGAGGGGATAATTCTCGATGTAATGGTTTTTTCTCCTGCGTATCATGTCCCTGACCAGGGATTTTTCCTCATTGAGCATCCGTTCATAGTCCGCTTGCCGTTGAGGATCGTCAGGATTGTTGAGAATATCTTCCAGCTCCCCTTGGGGATCACGCACCACATCCACATCCACCAGCAGACAGTTCACCGATGTGGATGGAAGACTTTTTTCGAAAGGAAGGAGAGCCTTTTCCATGACGCTCACCAAACCGCGGGCTCCCGTTTTTTCCTTGAAGGCCCTGTCTGCAAACACCCGAAGAGCCTCATCTTCAAAGCGTATGTCTATGCCGTAACTCCTGAAGTCTTCTTTCTTGGAAAGGATGAGGGGGTTGTTGGGATTTTTCAGGATCTGAAAGAGATCCTCTCCGCTGAGGGGTTCAAGGACGGCCACCACGGGAAGGCGCCCGATGAACTCGCTTTCAAACCCGTAAGCCATGAGGTCTTCAGCTTTCACATGCTTGAGATAGGTGAACTCCTCATCCTTGCTTTCCACCGTGGCTCCAAAACCGATGCCCTGCTTCTGCATGCGCTTTCGGACCAGGGCACCCAGCCCATTGAAGGCTCCGCTCATGATGAAGAGAATGTTCTTTGTATTGACCGTGCGCTTCTCCCGCTTTCCCGTCTTTCGAAATTGTTCGATGGCCTGAATCTGGGAGATGGGATCGTGGGCGACTTTCAGGTCCACCTCCGTTTCTTCCATGGGCTTGAGCAGGGCACGCTGCACTCCTGCCCGGGAGACATCCGGTCCCCACGAATTTTGAGAAGACGCGATCTTGTCCACTTCGTCAATGTAGATGATCCCATGCTCCGCAAGATCAATGTCTTCGTTGGCCTCCAGGACAAGCTCCCTCACCAGGTCTTCCACGTCTCCGCCCACATAACCCGTTTCACTGAACTTGGTGGCGTCACCCTTCACGAAGGGCACTCCCAGTTTTCTGGCAATGAGTTTCACCAGGTACGTTTTGCCCACGCCCGTGGGGCCTATGAGCAGAATATTGTTTTTGATGCGCCCAACCGCCTGCTCCCCATTGAGGCGGGATTTCTTCTGCAGAGACCGGACCCGGTTGTAGTGCGTGCAGATTTTGGTGGCCAGAACGGCCTTGGCCTGCTCCTGGCGGATCACGTACTGGTTCAGATAGCCTTCAAGCTCCTGGGGCTTCATGCTGAACTTGATCCCGTCCAATCCGCCCGATCTGCGGGATGTTTCCCGGGAAGACTCAAGGGCCTGGGGCACCATCACCGGCGACATCACCTTGATGCGATGCCCGTACTTCTTGGAAAGGTAGTCGCTCAGCTCCTTTTCCAGCTCTTCCTGGCTGGGAAATTTGGGGTAGTCATCGGCCATTGGGCTGTCCTTACTTTAAAGCATTCTTTCACTGAAATTCGCGGATTACAAAGACAGGGTAAATATAAACGCTGCTCCGAAGCATTTCAACTGAAGCTCCGGGGCCCCAGCCACGGAACGCTTCCTGCGCAGCCTTTCACCACTTGACCACACGCACGTTGGAAAGGGTGCGCCCCAGAAAACGCTCCCCAATGGACTGAAAACGCAAGGGCACATCGGTCACATAGTAGGTGTATTCAGGGGGCCTTTCATCATTTCTCTTCAGCCGCATACGATGAAGCATGGATGCGGCCGCTTCCGCCATGGCTCCAGCCGAATCCACCAAAAAGATGTTTCCACCCACCACCGATTGAAGGAGGGGTTTCAAAAGAGGGTAATGGGTGCAGCCGAGAACGAGAGTGTCGATGCCGTGACACAGAACCGTTTTGAGGTATTCCACGGCAGTCAGACGCGTCACTTCATGATCGAGCCAGCCCTCTTCCACCAAAGGCACGAACAAGGGGCACGCCTGGGAAAAGACGCGTATCTCCGAATCATGCTGGTGGATGGCCCGCGCGTAAGCATTGCTGTTGATGGTCGCCGGTGTGCCGATGACTCCCACATACTTGACCCGCGTTTGTGCCACAGCATCTTCCGCCCCGGCGCTGATCACATCCAGAACGGGAACGGGTGACAGATCCGAGATGACCTGGTGGGCCACGGCGGCCATGGTGTTGCAGGCAACGATCAGGATCTTGACCTGCCGATGCAGCAAAAATTCCGTGATTTCTCGCGCATAGTGTGCGATGGTTTCAGTGGACTTTATGCCATAGGGAACCCTTGCCGTGTCACCAAAATAAATGATGTTTTCGAAGGGCAACCGCTCCATGAGAGCCCGCACCACTGTGAGCCCTCCAACCCCTGAATCGAAGACACCGATGGCATTTTCCAAATCATTCCCCCTGTTCCAATGAAGTCAGCCGGAAAGTTTGCGCCCGTCTTGTCCGTTACTCCTTCAAGACCCTTCAGCAGGACCGGGTGCAGTGGTTCAAGCGCATGACTCCTGTCACTCTTCACCCCCAAAAAGGGCAAAACCCTTGAGGCGTCACTCCAAGGTGCTGATTCAAGCCTTTTCAAACAACCTGGAAGCCCCTTTGCATCACTCCCCTTAAGGCGGGAATCCACTCTTTTGATTCTTTTCCAGATCCCCGCAAAGGCGGGGGTCCGAGTTTGGGCAACGCGCAACCCGAAGTCAACGTCTTCAGGCAACACCATCTTCCCGTAAGTGACAGGGCAGACCAGCACGCTCTGACCTCAAATGAGCAATATCCGGGGGCATAACTCCCCGGGCGCCATATGGCAACAGATTTTAAAACTGCCTGAAACTGCGGACATGGACTTTTGGCGGCTTTTCCCCTGCTTCCCCGCCTTGAAACGAGGAGATTCGTATGGAAGGCTTTTTCACCTACACCATGCTGTCAAGGATACAGTTCGCCTTCACCGCCATGTTTCACATCATCTGGCCCGTGGTCACCATCGGCCTGAGTCTTTTCATGGTCTACCTTGAAGTCATGTGGCTCAGAACCAAAAACGTGGTCTATTATCACCACCTTCGTTTCTGGATGCGCATTTTTGTGCTCAATGTGGCCGTGGGCGTTGTGACGGGCATTCCCCTCGAGTTTCAGTTCGGCACCAACTGGAAACCTTTTGCCGTGGCCGGAGGGGATTTTTTCGGGCACATGATGGGCTTCGAGGCATCCATGGCGTTCATGCTGGAGGCCACATTCATTGGGATCATGGTTTTTGGATGGAAGAAGGTCTCCCCCCGCATGCACCTCTTTGCCACCTGCATGGTCGCCCTGGGGGCCTCCCTTTCTGCATTCTGGATCATGGTCACCAATTCATGGATGCACACACCCGCGGGAGGATACTTCGAAAATGGGCGGTTTGTGCTCACCAGCCACTGGGAATCCATCTTCAACCCGGACATGCCCTGGGGGGTTTCACACATGTACATGGCTTCCCTGGAAATATCGGTCTTCGTGGTGGGAGGAGTCAGCGCCTGGTACATTTACCGGAAAATTCACGTGGAGTTCTTTCTCAAGTCCTTCAAAATGGCATTTGCAGCGGCACTCCTCATCGCTCCCATGCAGATCCTGCTGGGACACGGTTCGGGAATCGCCGTTTTTGAACATCAGCCCGCGAAGCTTGCAGCCATCGAAGCCCATTGGGACACCAACCCTCCCGGTGAGGGAGCTCCCTGGAATATTCTGGCATGGCCCGACCCGGAAAATCAGAGAAACAAATGGGCTCTCGAAGTTCCCTATGCATTGAGCCTCATCACCACCAACTCGCTCACTGGAGAGGTGAAGGGCCTCAAAGAGTTTCCCGTGGAAGATCAGGCTCCTGTTTTCATCACCTTTTATTCCCTGCGGATCATGATCCTGTGCGGGGTTGTGCTGCTGGGCATCGTATTGTGGACTCTGGTGGCATGGCGCAGGGGAGAGCTTCAACTGGAAAGAATCTCGGAGAACAGACGCCTTCTGATGGCATGGATGATCGGCGTTCCCCTGAGCTACCTGGCCATGCAGACAGGATGGATCACACGGGAAGTGGGCCGGCAGCCATGGATCATCTACGGAATGATGCGCACCGATGAAGCGGCCACGGTCCTCCCCCAGTGGACCGTCTGGTCATCTCTCTTAACTTTCGCCTTTTTGTACCCCCTGGTTTTCGCCCTGTTTCTTGTTTTCGCAAGGCGCATTCTCAACAGAGGGCCCGATTTCAGCGCCCCTTAGCTCACCATGGCAGCCACCTGGTGCCCTCACTTTTGCACGACTCATGCCCTGCACACAGAAAATTCTTTGAGGGAAAAACCAGTGAGGCCATGGATTCACTGCCATGAAAGGCTTGACGGGACAGCCGGCTCAGGACCTTTGAGCCGCCGCCAGCGACCGGGTAAAACTTCTTTGCAGGAGGAAATGCCGTGTATGCTCTTGAGCCCCATCTTCCCACCATATGGTTGTTCATCATTGCCTTTTTTCTTCTCTATTACGCCATAGCCGATGGTTCCGACCTGGGCATCGGCATTCTCTCCCTCTTCGCAAAGGATGAAGAAGAACGCACCCTCATGATGGCCTCCATGGAGAGCATCTGGCACGACAACGAAACATGGCTTGTTCTCCTGGGAGGAATGCTCTTTGGCGCTTTTCCACTCTTCTACGGCCTTGTCCTCTCTTCTCTCTACATCCCCATACTGGCCATGGTTTTTGGACTTGTTTTTCGGGGAGTGGCCATTGAATTTCGTGGAATGTCCACAAACAAGAGGTTCTGGAGCTTTGCTTTCGGCATGGGCAGCCTCATCACCGCCATCTTTCAGGGTTTCGCCCTTGGCGCTCTTGTGGGCGGCCTTCACATTGAAAATGGTCAATTTGCCGGCACGGTTTGGAGCTGGTTCAGTCCTTTTTCTCTCCTGGTCTCGGCGGGAGTCGTTTGCGGCTACTCCATGCTCGGAGCCAACTATCTCATTCTCAAAACGGAAGGACCTCTTCAGGATAAAAGCTATTTCCATTCTCTCCTCGCGTCCTGCCTGACCCTTATGGTTTCGGTGGCGGTTCACGGCTGGAGCACACTGAAGCAGCCCCATCTTTTGAAAAAGTGGTCCCAAATCCCCGAATCCCTTTACATGGGCCTTTTCCTTCTGCTGGCCGCCTTCTCCTTTATCATGTACTTCTACAGTCTCCATAAAAGAGCAGAGAGAGAACCCCTCCTGTGGAACATGGGAATCATTGTCAGCTCTTTCACGGCCCTTTCCATAGGCCTTTACCCCCAGATGATTCCGCCCCTCATGGACTCAGCACCCGTGACGGTCCACGCAGCGGCCGCATCCCCCAAAACACTCATGTTCATGCTCGTCGTCACTTCCATCATGCTCCCCATCATCCTAACGTACACCTCTTACAAATACCGGGTATTCAAAGGAAAAGTGACGGCAGGAACTCACGGGGGCTACGCGGATGAGCGTTATGGGCAGTGAGCATGGCCATCGGCCATGAGCTCCCCCAGGAAGATCATGGGGCGCAATGTTGCTGACTCGAGCCTTTTCACTCTGAACAAAAGCTCCTTCGGGTCATTCCCACGGAAGCGGGAATCCACTCTTTTCATGACCTTCCGGACCCGGGCCTTCGCGGGGGTGACGGCACAGAGCAACAGGCAATCCATAACACCAGCCCCATTGTCCCTGGGGCAAGAAGGAGCGGGCATGGGGCAATGGCATTCATTCCCTGTGGAATTGCCAGCGCACACCATGAATGCAGCCCTGTGAAAATGGTGTGGGAGAATTGGGGGATTATGGACCGGGGAGCATGAGGGTCAAAAACACTGGTGGCTGCGCCATAATCACTGACTCCGGGCCTGGAGAGCCTCTGAAGAAAAAGTGGATTTTTTGAAGACCTGCCCCCTTTCCTGCCCCCCGTCACAACCAGGGCTTTGCATCATGGGCTGGTTTCAAGCTGCCCCATTCCCATGAAAGCTTTCCAATCGCTCCCTGTCACTGCCTGCCTGCCTCTTCCTTCAAAAACTTCCCGGGGTTCACGGTGAGAACGGGAACGGGCGAATTCTTCACCACTCGCTCGGTGACGCTTCCAAAAGGAAAACCCCCTCTCATTCCGTGAGTGGCCATGATGACCAGATCTACATGAAGGTTATCGATGGTGGCCAATATGGTCTTTGCGGGATGGCCCATGACAATGTGAATGTGGTACCGTTTGCAGCTTGAAAGCCTTTCCCTGCACAAGTTCTCCAATCTTTCCCGGGCGAGTTTCATGGATCGCTCCTGAAGATCGTGCAAATGTGCCGAGTCGGGTCCACTGCCCCAGTAATGTTCAAAAGCCGTCAGGTCTTCCCCGACGTGAATGAGGTGCACCTCCGCATCGTATGCTTGGGCAAGGGAAAGGACGTATGGTTCTGCAGCGGCGGCGGCGGGGGAAAAATCTGTGGGCCATAAGATCCTGCGAATGTTCATGGTTTCACCTCCCTGTGAATGTTCAAAACATGGTGAACCTCGTGGACAACACTCTTATCATTAGGTAGCCATGAAACGTCCTCAATTCAACCCCCTCTTCTCCCGGCAACGCTCCACGACGCCTTGCCGTACTCGTGCGGGCACCAGCCGTTCACCCAGGGCTTCCCTTTGCGAGGACTCAGGGCAATGATTATTTTAAAGAGGAAGTTGGAAAGGAGGTGTTAAAGATGTTTGAAACGAACTCTCTTGTCTGGGCACGAGACGATTCAGGACATCGGCATCTGTGTCCCATGAGCGCACTCAAGGACATGAACCATGTGCGCGAGAGCGAAAAAGGGAACTGTGTTTCCGATGATTTCAGCCTGGATTCCTGGAAGACAGTGCCTTCCAATGATCCGGAGGGTCGGATCAAGTTCTTTCAATCGGCAAGTCCCAACTGATGTGATCATCAGTTCATGGCCGCTGAGCATGTTTGATGCGGCGGCCCACATATGATACGGCGCGCGTGAGCCCCCCAAGTGCTTCATTTTTCCGGGGGGCGACACCGCGCCTTTCTTTTATGGATTTTCAATTGTGAAAGAAAGGGAATTTTCAAGTCACCGGGAAAAGCCATGGAGCGTGACAAGAGACAGAAACCAACCAAAAGGCGGAACTGTCTCAGAGGCAGATTATTTCTGAGGTTTTGAATAGACATGTTCAATCCATGCCTTTTTTGACTTCAAGAGCCTTCCGGTACACTTCCTTTCGCGGCAGCTTAAGGCGCTTTGCGATCTCTTCCGTTGCATCTCTCACGGTCATACCTTTTTCCACGAGGAGTGTTACGAGCTCTTCTTGCCAGGCGTCATTCCCGGCGGAATCTTCCACCGCACCGGGGGACGCCCCTTCCAGGACCAGGGTGAGTTCCCCTCGAACTCCACTGGAAAAGTGGTCCAGCACCTCGGACACAGTTCCCCTTCTGACCTCTTCAAACTTTTTGGTGAGTTCGCGCACCACTGCCATTGGCCTGTTTCCCCAGTGCTGAAGGATGTCCGCGAGGGTTCGCAGGAGCCTCTGGGGTGATTCATAGAGCACCAGGGTCATGGGGAGCCGGGAGTGCTCCTGAAAAAATTTCTTCCGGGAGGATCCTTTGGGTGGAGCAAAACCCAAAAAAGCAAAGGTGTGGGTGGGTAGCCCGGACACGACCAGGGCAGCGATCAGGGCAGTGGGCCCTGGTATGGAAACAACCTGAAGCCCCTCTTCGATGACCTGGTGAATGAGAAAAGACCCTGGGTCAGAAATCCCTGGTGTTCCCGCATCGGTGACCAGGGCCACGTTTTGCCCTTCACGGAGCATATCCAGGATCTTTCGATTTGCATGGGTGCCGCTTTGGCTGTGATAGCTGGTGAGAGGCTTTTGAATCTGGAAGTGGCTCAGCAATTTTCGAGTGTGCCGTGTGTCTTCAGCGGCTATCACATCCACATTCCTGAGGGCATCGAGAGCTCTCAGGGTGATGTCCTGAAGGTTTCCGATGGGAGTGGCCACCACGTAAAGGGTTCCCGGGCAAGGAGAGGCTTCTTTGTCATTCCCTGGCATCGAAGGCATGGGGTATCCATTTGATTTGGGGCACATGGTCCCGGAAATCCACTGCGACCACGTCAAATCTGGCCGGGCGGCTTTCCAGCCCATGCCGCTGCAGATACCATTTGGCCAGAAGGGTCAGTTTTCTCTGCTTGGACAGGGACACAGATTCCTGGGGCAAACCAAATCCTTTTCCATAGCGGGTTTTCACCTCCACAAAAACGATGGTTTTGCCGTCACGGCAAACAAGGTCCAGTTCCCCCAGGGCGCAACGCACGTTGCATCCAAGTATGAAAAGTCCCTCTTCCCTGAGGAAGGCGGCTGCCGCTTCTTCCCCCTGGCGCCCCTTACTCTGCCTGCTTTCCATAATATGAGGATTCCCGAGCCTTGTGGTTCGCCACAGGGCGAAAGCTTTTGCGATGAACGGGACAGGGCCCCCACTTCTCCAGGGCAATGCAATGAGCAGCCGTGCCGTAACCCTTGTTTTTTGCAAAACCATAGGCGGGATACATTTCATCGTATTGGGCCATCATGCGATCACGATGCACTTTGGCCACGATGGAGGCAGCGGCAATGGAACTGCAGACCTGATCACCCCTGGTGATTCCGGTCTGTCCAATGGGCATGGGGAGTTTATAGGGACCGTCGATGAGGAGATATTGGGGAAGGATGCGAAGGCCCTCAACGGCCTTCAACATGGCTTTGAAAGTCGCCTGGAGTATATTGATGCGATCGATTTCGTGGGCATCCACAAAACCGATGGCTACATCCTGCGCCTCTGCCTCTATGAGACTGCAGAGATCTTCTCGCTGACGGGCTGTCAGTTTCTTGGAATCTTTCAGTCCGGGCAGCCTGATCTCCATCGGCAGGATCACGGCTGCAGCCACCACGGGTCCGGCCAATGGCCCGCGTCCCACTTCATCGATGCCCGCGATGCGGTGAATGCCCCGCTGGTGCAACCTCTTTTCATGGAAAAAGGTGGCACCAGCGGGGAAATCCGAAGCCTCGAAGCTCACTAACGCTTCTCACGTATGCGGGCGGCTTTGCCATGACGTTGACGCAGGTAGTACAATTTCGAGCGGCGCACGCGTCCTCGCCTGAGCACTTCGATGCGATCCATCTGAGGGGAATGGAGAGGAAAGATGCGTTCCACACCCACACCGTAAGAAACCTTACGGACTGTGAAACTCGCCCCCATAAGGCCCTTGTGATGCCGAATGACCACCCCTTCAAAAACCTGGACGCGCTCCTTGTCCCCTTCACGAATCTTGACGTGCACCTTCACAGTGTCCCCAATGCGAAAATCGGGAAGATCCCCGCGCATCTGCTCCCTTTGGAGACTTTCAACCAAATTGCTCATTTTCTCATTCCTCCATTCACAAAAAGATCAGGAAGCTTCCACCCGCTTCCCTCTCAACCGTCTATTTCTCGAGGCCGGCAAGCCGGTCCAGCATGATGGCTGCCGCACAGCGCACCGACAAGTGATTGTATCCACTGGCCCCGGCAATGGGTTCCAGAATGCCATGGACACGGTCCATCAGTTCCTGGGACAATCCCCATCCCGTGCCCAGAAGCAAAAGAACGGGGAGTTCACCTTCTTCAACGATGGCCCGCGCTTTTCTCCAAGTGATGCTCCCGTTGATGCTCCTGGCCGTCGTGGCCCACAGTTGAGGGGAAATCCCTATTTCTTCCTCAATGTCGGCTACGGCATCCTTCACCTCATGAACCAATTTGAGGCGCTGAAGGGCCTGACTCCTGTGAGGGTGCAGGTCCTTCCCGATTCTCTCCACCCAGTGTGCGATGAGCCTTTGAGCAAGACGCTGCTGGTCCTGCAGGGGCGTCACAATGAAGCAGCGGGGGAGATCGTAGGTACAAACCAATCGTGCGAGATCGTGCAAATCAAAATTGGTGAGTGCCGAGGCGATCACCTCCGAATGTCTATTGAGAACAGGATAGTGCACCAAAGCTACATAAAGCTTTTTCTGCAATGGGTAGCACCCTCCCTGACAGGCTTCATGACCCCGAACTCTCCTCTTCAAAGGCGCAGCGAAGCAACTCTTCATCCTCGGCCGTGAGTTCAAGGCGCTCAAAAAGGTCTGGCCGCCGCTGGCGCGTTCTCAGGAGAGACTGGCCTCGCCGCCACTTTCGAATCATCTCATGATTGCCCGATAAAAGAATTTCCGGCACCCGGTGACCTCTGAAATCCTGAGGTCGCGTGTACTGAGGGTACTCCAGGAGCTCCTGTGAAAAGGACTCGGTCAGGGCAGAGAACTCGTTTCCCAGGACTCCGGGCAGGAGGCGGGCCACTGCATCCACCAGAACCATGGCCCCCAACTCCCCCCCAGTCAGGACATAGTCGCCTATGGAAATCTCTTCATCCACAAAATGGGACACCACCCGTTCGTCAACGCCTTCATATCGGCCGCACAAAAGGATCAGCCGGGAAAGCCGGCTCAGTTCCCAGGCTTTCTTCTGTGTGAACAGGCTTCCCTGGGGACTGAGAAGAATGACCCGTGGCGCAGGCCCCTGGCTCCTGATATCTTCAATGGCATGGACAATGGGTTCGGGCTTCATGACCATGCCCTCTCCCCCTCCGAAGGGGCGGTCATCGGTCATTTGATGCTTGTCAACGGCGTAATCCCTGATATTGTGCACCCTGACCGCAATGAGTCCGCGCTTGCGGGCCTTGCCCACAATGCTCTCCGCCAGGGGAACCTCAACCATTGCCGGGAAAAGTGTCAAAATCTCAAAGATCATCAATGAGGCCCCGAGGAGGATCGACGATGATCTCGCCCTTCACCAGGTCCACCTCCAAAACCACCTCTTCCACGGCGGGAACCAGGACTTGTTTCCCTTCACGTTCTACAACATACACGTCATGGGCCGGAGTTTCGATGATGCTGTGCAGGATGCCCAGCCCTTTGCCTCCAACGGTGACCACTGAGAGCCCCAGCAGCTGAAAGTGGTAATATTCCCCCTCCTGTGTCGAAGGAAGAGAGTCCTCGGGAAGCAAAAGATCGGAGCCCACCAAAGCCTGAGCGTCATCCATGGTGGTGATTTCATCAAAATGAATCACCAGGTGTCTTCCCTGGGGGCGAAGGCTGGAAATGGTCAGAGAGATCCTCAGCTCACTTCCGGGCCGGTTGACATAGATGACGAATCCCGGGGTTTTGCCAGCCAGCGTCTCACCGTATGGATGAACCTTCAGCGCCCCTCGAACCCCGTGAGTGCGAACGATTCTGCCGACGGGGATCAGACGTGACAGAGTTTCCATGGTTTATTCGATGATTTCGAGAACGGCGCGCTTTCGAATCTTGGTGGATGCGGCACTCAGAATGGTTCGCATGGCACGAGCGGTTCGCCCCTGCTTTCCGATGACTTTGCCAAGATCCTCTTTGGCCACTCTCAACTCTATGACAGAAGTCTGTTCTCCCTCTATTTCGGAGACTTTCACTTTGTCCGGGTTGTCAACCAAAGCTCGTGCCATAAAATCGACCAACTCTTTTAACATGGCTGCCTCCGCACCCTATGCACCACAGAGATAGACTTCCCCATTCGAGCAGTGTTCACCACTGCATCAATCCCGCTGCTTTCCAATCAAGCTTTTCACCGTATCTGTGGGCTTGGCTCCCTGCTGCAGCCAATAATCGAGGCGGTCTTTATCGATGGCCACCTGGGCCTTTTCAGGAAGGGGATTGTAGGTTCCGATCTTTTCAATGAAACGGCCATCACGGGGCGCTTCCGAGTGAGCCACTACGATTCTGTAAAAAGGTCTTTTCTTTCTTCCTCCACGGGCGAGACGAATTTTTACGGGCATGACTTTGATGAAACCTCCTGTTCGTTGGATTGCCAGAGAATCTGCAGAGGCCCTTCGGGCACTGTCTGCCTTGGCTTATCTGGCTTATAATGTTGGTCCACGGCCGGGCATGAGCCGACGGGAACAGAGATCAACCCCTGCCTGAAAAACGGGACAAAGTAAACCTCCCAGTCGCAAAAGAAACTATATACAGCATTCCCCTCAATTTAAAAAGGGAAAAAAGCTCTTCTCCGCTTTCCTTTGGGTTTCTTCCTGGCCTTGGTCCCTGGAGCCCCGCCTCCCATGAGTTGCCGCATCATTTTGCGCGATTCCCCATAGCTTTTGAGGAGGCGATTGACTTCCTGCACGGAAGTTCCGCTTCCCATGGCGATTCTTCGACGGCGACTGGCATTGATGATGTCCACGTTCTGCCGCTCCCCTCTGGTCATGGAATTGATGATGGCTTCCATGCGCACCATCTCTTTTTCGTCCATTTGAAGGTTTTTCAATTCCTTCTTCATGCCCAGGCCGGGAATCATGCCAAGAATCTGCTCAAAGGATCCCAGCTTCTTGATCTGTTTGAGCTGACTCCTGAAGTCTTCGAGGGTGAACGCATCCTGCTTGAACTTTTCAGCCAGTTCCATGGCCTGTTTCTCATCAAAAGCTTCCTGCGCCTTTTCGATCATGGAGAGCATATCGCCCATGCCGAGGATGCGCGAAGCCATTCGATCGGGGTGGAAAACTTCCAGGGCATCCAGCTTTTCACCCATCCCAATGTACTTGATAGGGCAATGGGTCACAGCTCGAATGGAAAGGGCCGCGCCCCCCCGGGCATCGCCATCGAGCTTGGTGAGAACCACACCGGTGATGCCCAGCCGGTCATGAAAGCTGCCCGCAACCTGAACCGCATCCTGGCCGGTCATGGCATCGGCCACCAGAAGTATTTCGCTGGGTTCAAGGATGCTTTTCAGGCGGTCCAACTCCCCCATGAGGGCATCATCCACATGAAGGCGCCCGGCAGTGTCCACGAGAAGGGTGTCACAATTCTGTTCTCGTGCAAAGGCCAGCGCTGCCCTGACGATGTCCTCGGGCGCCTGATCCGTGCGGGATGCATACACGGGAAGATTCAGCTGCTTTCCAAGGGTCATGAGCTGGTCAATGGCTGCGGGGCGGTACACATCGGCCGGCACAAGGCAGGGGCGCCTGGTCTCACGGCTCAGTTTGCGAGCCAGCTTGGCCGTGGAGGTGGTCTTTCCCGAACCCTGAAGCCCGACCATCATGATGCAGTTGGGTAATTTCCCCGTGAGCTTGAGGGGCTCGGCCTTCCCCCCCATCAGTTGGGTGAGGTCCTCGTTGACGATCTTGATGACTTGCTGGCCCGGCGTGAGACTTTGAAGCACTTCCTGCCCCACGGCTCTCGAGGCCACACCACTCACGAAGTCTTTGGCCACCTTGAAGTGAACGTCTGCTTCCAGGAGGGCCATGCGCACTTCCCTGAGGGCCTCCTGAATGTTTTCCTCGGTGAGCTTCCCCTGCCCCTTGAGATACTTGAATACTTTTTGAAGTCGATCCGAAAGGTTGCTAAACATATGCGACACATTCCTCTTTCAGTGATATGCACAGGTGTTTTCATTGATAGAACAAGGCATCGTAAAGTCTACAAGCATCGAAGTCAAGAAAGGCGTGGAGGCGGGGATAAGATTGGTTGCGGCAGAACGATTGAAAGAAAAAAGATGCAATGGGCGGGGAAAAAACGGACGGAAGAATTCAAAGGGATGACAAAAAAAAGCCGACCCGGTCCTTTGGGGGCCGGGTCGGCTTTTAAAACATCGACTTCAACTACTACTTAATGAGAGGCACAATCAACAGGGCCACGATGTTCACAACCTTGATCATGGGGTTGATCGCAGGACCTGCAGTGTCTTTGTAAGGATCGCCCACGGTGTCGCCGGTCACTGCAGCTTTGTGAGCTTCAGAACCCTTGCCACCGAATGCACCGTCTTCGATGTACTTCTTGGCATTGTCCCAGGCGCCGCCACCGCTGGTCATGGAGATGGCCAGGAACAGACCGGTGACGATGCTGCCGATGAGAACACCACCCAGAGCTTCCTTGCCGAAAATGAAGCCCACAAGAACGGGGGTGACCACGGGAATCAATGCGGGAAGCATCATTTCCTTGATGGCGCTCTTGGTCACGATGTCGACGCACTTGCCGTATTCAGGCTTGGCAGTGCCTTCCATGATTCCGGGAATCTCACGGAACTGGCGGCGAACTTCTTCCACAACACCACCGGCTGCCTTGCCCACGGATTCCATGAGCAGAGAACCAAAGAAGAAGGGAAGCAGACCACCGATGAAGAGACCAATCAGAACCAGAGGATTGGACAGGTCAAAGAGAACCGTTTCATCGAAGGAGCGGGAGTACTCGGCAAAGAGAACCAGGGCCGCCAGAGCTGCGGAGCCGATGGCATAACCTTTGGTCACCGCCTTGGTGGTGTTGCCCACCGCATCCAGAGGATCGGTCACGTTGCGAACTTCTTCAGGAAGCTCAGCCATTTCAGCAATACCGCCCGCATTGTCGGTGATGGGGCCGTAGGAGTCGATGGCCACAACGATACCGGTCATGGAGAGCATGGCCACTGCTGAAAGAGCGATGGCGAAGAGACCCACGCCGGGATTGCCGGCAAAACCGCCGCCCAGCGAATAGGCGTAGAAAATGGCCGCACAGATCACCAGCGCGGGAGCGGCCGTGGACTTCATGCTGACAGCGAGGCCGGAAATGACGTTGGTGCCATGGCCGGTGACACTGGCTTCAGCAATGTGCTTCACAGGAGAAAAGCTCTTGGAAGTGTAGTACTCGGTGATCATGACGATCAAGCCGGTGAGGGCAAGACCGATGAAAACGGTCATGAACACGCCCATGGTGGTGAAGGCGGGCTCAACGCCTTCCTGCTTGAGGAACCAGTCGGAAGCGAAGTATGCACCCACGGCGCCAAGAATACCGGCAACAGCAAGGCCCTTGTAAAGAGCGCCCATGATGTACTGGTTGGCGCCCAGTCTTACGAAGTAAGTTCCAATGATGGATGCGATGATGGAGATACCGCCGATGAGGAGGGGAAATTCAACCCAGAGGCTCTCGGCGCCAAAAACCGTCTTGGCCAGCAGCATGGCCGCAACCAGGGTCACTGTGTAGGTCTCATAAAGGTCTGCAGCCATACCGGCGCAGTCACCCACGTTGTCGCCCACATTGTCGGCGATGACCGCAGGGTTTCTCGGATCATCTTCGGGAATGCCCGCTTCGACCTTACCCACAATGTCGGCGCCCACGTCGGCAGCCTTGGTGTAGATACCGCCGGCGATACGAGCGAACACGCTCATGAGCGAGCAGCCGAAGCCGAGACCGATAAGCGCATGAAACGCCTCATCGATGGGAGCAACGGACTTGACGAATGAGTAGTAGGCGGCGATGCCGAGCAGACCAAGACCAACAACCATGATACCCGTTACGGAGCCGCCCTTGAAAGCCACGGTCAAGGCACTCTGGAGACCTTTCTTAGCGGCTTCGGTGGTGCGGACATTGGCCTTGACTGTGACCATCATGCCAATGTAGCCGGCCAGTGCGGAACCCACTGTGCCCAGCACAAAGCCCACGGCGACCCATTTGCCCAGGTATGTGAGCAGGAAAGCGAGCACCACGGCCACGATAGCAACGGTCTTGTACTCACGATTCAGAAATGCACTGGCACCTTCACGAATGGCTTCGGAAATCTCCTGCATCTTCTCATCGCCAGCGGGCTGCTTGGACACCCACGCCGCAGTGATGAGGGCAAAGGCTACTCCCGCGCCTCCACACACTAAGGCAAACATGATGATGTTGCTCAATTCCATTAATTCCTCCTTGTCAATGAATGCATTTAACCCAGACGAGTACTACTGATGAACCTCTGCAGAGATCCCTCTCCGCCAACCCAACTCAATAAGGACCACCTAGCTCTCCCCCTCACCTCCTTGCTCTACAGTTGATAAAATCTCCAAATTCTCAATCCATCAAGATCCGGCAAAGCTTTCATGGCTCACAACGATTCACGGACCAAAACGCAGGCCAACGCCAAAGCCTCCAGCCTCGAAGCTCCATCAAAGGCCATTGCCAACCCGCTCTAAAAATCGCACTTGAACCCATTCGTGCCCATGCTCAGGCGCCTGAGCCTCAAACCTCCGCACCCATTGCGCCTGCCACCGAAAGGACATTAAATAGATATTTTTTTCACATGCCGCACAAAGCTACTTTAGGCCATTGTTTTTGTCAAGCACAAAACTCGTTAGCCATAAGTGTTGCGACATCAGGATCTTACGCCGCCACAGGGTTCATTCTCACTAAGAAATGATCTCCTGAACCTTCCTTTCCATGTCCTTTATGTTTTCAATTCTTTCCTCGAGAAACCGGCTCCTGACCCGCACCTCCTCCTCACCCCGCTCGCGCTCCCTTTTCCCCTGCTCCACCGCCTGGGCCACAGCATCCACCGTGGCATCCACACGCCTGAGAACCTCCCGCTGAAAGTGAGCCTTGCCCTTTTCAAGGCGGTTCACAAAGTCAAACCTGGTCCGCCCGGCCTGCACGTCGATGGTCTCGAGCATGTGACGCCTGCGCTTGTTCAGGATGACGCGATTGGCAAGGCCAAACATGTAGGTTCTGAATTTGGCAAACCGCTTCATGATGAATCCAGGCAGCACCTGCGTGACAGAATCGGTCAGCATGTCCAGACCCACCGGTTCCTGTTTCATTTTGAAGTAGAAGTCCAGGTTCCGGGCCCAGAAAGACTCGGCGTGGACAATCTGAAGAGGCACATCAAAAAGCTCCGAAGAAAATTTCAGCAGTTCATCCAGAATTCCATTGATGCGGGCCGCGTAGCCATTGCAAATCTTTTCAAAAGCCTCCCCGATCTTTTCTTCCTCCAGGCGCCTCCAGTCAGCAAAGGCTTTTTCAACCTCGGAAATCACGTAATTCTCCAAGGCATCGTTGAGCTCTTTCAAGGAAAGATCCCTGTGTTCCTCATAAAACGAATCAAAACCCCCTTCCATGCTTTGGGCCAGGTCTCCCTTGAACCGCGCCAGATCCTTATCCAGCACATCCTTGACAAAGCGCTTCAGTTCTCCATCCAGAAGGATGGCGAAACTTTCCCGTTCGGCCAGTATCTGGCGTCTGCGGCTCTCGAAGAGCTCCAGCTTGGCTTCCAGCTCTTCCAGCGGTGCGGTCAATGACTGCTGCTCCAGCTCCACCTGGAAGCGCTCCTGTGAAAGGGACCTCAGCAGGGTCCTCCCCGCCGAATCAAGGAGCACCTTTCCCTTTTCATTGACGAGAAAGTGGTGCAGAACATCGGAAAAATCGGGCAGGCCGCTCCTGCGGAGCAGCTCATGGGAGGTATCCAGCTTGCCCTGCAAGGCCAGTTTTGCAGACACGGGAAAAAGCCTCACCTCCCCGCCCATGGCCTGTTCCAGGGCGTTCTTGGAAAAAGCGATGGACTCCCTGGTTTCATCCTCCGTGAGGTGGTCGATCTTGTTCAAAAGAAAAAATATCTTGTGGGAAAACTCCTGCACATCTCTCAAGAAGTCAATTTCCGCCTGGCTCACGGGCTGGTCCACGGACAGCAGAAAAAGAGCCGCATCGCAACGGGGCAGGTACTGATAGGCGACATCTGTGTTGTGGACATAAATGGAACCCACCCCGGGAGTGTCAATGAGGCGCACCCCTCCTTCAAGGTAGGATGATGGATAGGAGATGAGCACGTCCCGAACATCCTTGGCGTTCTTGGGGTTGCCAAACTCCGTGACATACTGGGGCAGATCTTCCAGTTCGATGGCTTTCCGGGTTCCATCGTTAAAGTACACACGAACCCTTGTCTCTTCCCCGTAGGCCAGCACTGTCACTATGGAGGTGAGGGGAACAACGGCCACCGGCAGAAGGGGTTTTCCGATGAGCGCATTGATGAGATACGTCTTTCCCCTTTTGAACTGGCCAACCACCACCAGATTGAAGATATTGCTGCGAAGTTTTTCCTCGAGCTCCGCACAAATTTCTGCAGTTCCC
Organism: Syntrophobacteraceae bacterium; assembly: GCA_007125915.1. GTDB lineage: Bacteria > Desulfobacterota > Syntrophobacteria > Syntrophobacterales > Syntrophobacteraceae > SLCH01. Next base: position 9,824 of record SLCH01000090.1, on the reverse strand, counting down.
CTGGAAAGCCTGGAGGCATTTTCCAAGAGCTTCATGAGCGCCCGCCTGCCCGCGGCAAAAGAATCCTCGGCAGGCCCCTGGGCTGAGACGGTTTTCACTTCCAATTCCTGATCAGACACGGGTGAACTCCCTGAAGAAAAACAGTCCATGCCACCTTCAGCTGTAAAAAAGGCGAATTGTGGATAAACGCCGTCCATTCCCGCAGTCCTCCACATTCCGCCTGTTTGAGCACAACAATGCCGAGCTTACCCCTTTTCAGCAGGAGGCTCGAGCACACTTCACTCCCAACCTATCCAGCAAGGCTTTTTCCACCACCTCCGGAACCAGTCCGTGCACACACCCGCCCGATGTGGCCACCTCCTTGATGAGGCGCGAGCTGATATAAATCCAGCGCATGCCGGTCATGAGAAAAAGGGTCTCGATGTCGGCGTTCAGCTTTCTGTTCATGAGGGCCATCTGAAATTCATACTCGAAATCGCTCACGGCCCGAAGCCCCCGCACAATTCCATGGGCCTCCACTTCTCGAACGTAATCCACGAGAAGCCCCTTGAAGCAGTCCACCCTCACACGGCCTTGAAGGGGGTGCCCTTCCAATGATTTGCGGATGAGATCAAGGCGTTCCTCCAGCGAAAAAAGGGGATTTTTTCCGGGGTGCACCGCGATGGCAATGACGATTCGATCAAAGATCTTCAAAGCTCGCTCCACGAGATCCAAATGCCCGTTGGTTATGGGATCAAAAGAACCCGGATAGACCGCCAATTTGTCCATACCCCTCTCCTTTCAGCCTCCAGAACAACCACATCCGCCGCCACAAGTCTCTCTCACGTACATGGATATGAGCGTGTCACCATACTTGCGTTCTTTAATACGCAAACAGCCATGGAGACGCTCACCAGTGGCGTCTTTCACATGGCTTTCCAGCACCGCCAGTCCATCCGCATGAAGCAGGCTTCCCACAAGACCAAGGGCCTTTTCCCCATGACCCTGGCCATAAGGGGGATCTAAAAAAATCAATTGAAAAACGGCCCCCGCCTTGTGCAGGCGCTGCACCGCTTTCTCACAAGAGCTCAAGATGACCTGGCTTTGCCCTTCCGCCCGGCAAAGGGCGATGTTTCTCTTGATGAGTTCAACAGCCTCGGGGCTCCGATCCACAAACACCGCTTTGTGTGCGCCGCGGCTCAGCGCTTCCAGGCCCAATGCCCCCGATCCCGCAAAGAGATCCAAAACGTGCGCCCCCGAAACGCGCGTCCCCAGCATGCTGAAAAGAGCTTCCCGCACCCTGTCCCCAGTGGGCCGGATATCCATCCCGCGGGGAGAAAGGAGTTTTTTCCCCCGAAATTTTCCCGCCACAATGCGCATGAGGTTACAGGAGATTCCGCTCGATCATGATTTCCGCAATTTGAACGGCATTGCTCGCTGCGCCTTTGCGAATATTGTCCGCAACGACCCACATGGCCAAACCGTTTTCCACGGACAAGTCCTCACGGAGACGACCCACCAGCGTTTCGTCCTTTCCTTCCGCATCCAGTGGCATGGGATACTGGCACTGGAAGGGATCGTCCACAACCCTCACTCCCTGAGCCCGGGAAAGCAATTCTCTGGCCTTTTCAACGGAAAGAGGCTCCCGTGTCTCCACGTTCAGGGACTCGCTATGCCCATAATACACGGGAACCCTCACCGTGGTGGCACACACCCGCATGTGGGGGTCTGAAAAAATTTTTCGGGTCTCATGGACCATTTTCATTTCTTCTTCCGTGTAACCATTGTCCAGAAAAGCTCCGATGTGGGGAAGGCAATTGAAGGCGATCTGGTGCGGATAAACCTCTCTTGTCACGGGTTTTCCCTGGAGCACTTCGCCCACCTGGTGACGAAGCTCCTCCACGGCCCGCTTGCCCGTCCCCGAAACAGCCTGAAAGGTGGTCACAACAATGCGGCGTATTCCCGCAGCATCATGAATGGGCTTCAATGCGACCACCATCTGAATGGTGGAGCAGTTGGGATTGGCAATGATTCCGGGCCCACCCCTGATGGCGTCGCCGTTCACTTCGGGAACCACCAGGGGAACGTGCGCCTCCATTCGAAAAGCACTGGAATTGTCTATGACCACACAACCGGCGGCAACGGCCAGGGGTGCGAACTTTTTGCTCACACCGGACCCCGCGGAAAAAAGAGCCACATCCACCCCTGTGAATGAATCCTCTTTCAGCTCTTCCACGGGGATGCTTTTGCCTTTGAAGGTCAACTCCTTGCCGAGAGAACGGGCTGAGGCCAGCAGTCTGATATCCCTGACGGGAAAACTCCTCTCCTCAAGGACCTGAATCATCTGGTTTCCCACGGCTCCAGTGGCTCCCACCACCGCAACATTGTATGCTTTGGCTGTCATAGTATGAACGTCCGACCTCCCGGAGTTGCTGCTCCGCAAAGCAGGGGTGTCTCCACCCTTTTCTGCAGAACATTGATGAATGGATCCAGGGAACGCATGCTTTTCTCTGGCGGGGCACCCGGAGAGCCGGTGCCGGCCGTCCGGTTTCCTCTGCGTCAGCTGGCGGCGATATGCTGTGCCACGAGATCTCCCACCTCGGAAGTGGAGTGGCCCATTTGCCCCGCGGAAAGACTCCTGAGGTCCTGGGACACCACTTTCTTGATGGCCCTTTCCACGCGCCGCCCTGCCGATTCTTCCCCCAGATACTCGAGCATCATCTGCATGGCTGCCACGGCAGCCAGAGGGTTGATGATGTTTTTGCCCGTGTACTTGGGCGCCGAACCGCCAATGGGTTCAAACATGGAAACGCCATGAGGATTGATGTTGCCACCCGCGGCGATGCCCATTCCTCCCTGGATCATGGCTCCCAGGTCCGTGATGATGTCCCCGAACATGTTGTCCGTCACGATCACATCGAACCATTCGGGATTCTTGACCATCCACATGCAGGTGGCGTCCACGTGGGCGTAATCGGTGGCCACGTCCGGGTACTCCTTGGCAATCTCCTGAAAAGTCCTCTCCCACAGGTCAAAGGCATAGGTGAGCACATTCGTTTTGCCACAAAGTGTCAGTTTCTTTTTCTTTCCCCGTTTGCGGCAAAAGTCGAAAGCAAAGCGCAGGCAACGTTCCACACCCATGCGCGTGTTGACCGATTCCTGCACGGCCACCTCGTGGGGCGTCCCCTTGCGAAGAAAGCCCCCGGAACCAGCGTACAGACCTTCCGTGTTCTCCCGCACCACCACAAAGTCGATGTCTTCCGGGGCCTTGTCCCGAAGGGGGGTTTCAACGCCCGGATAAAGGACCACGGGGCGCAGGTTGATGTACTGATCCAGCTGAAAGCGCAGTTCCAGGAGCAGGCCCTTTTCGAGAATGCCCGGCTTCACATCGGGATGACCGATGGCCCCCAGCAAAATGGCATCGTACCCACGCAATTCATCGAGGGTGCCATCGGGAAGGACTTCACCCGTGCGCAGATACCTTTCACCCCCCAGATCAAAATGAGCCAGGTTCACCTTGAAGTTTTCCCTGGAGGACACCGCATCCAGTGCCTTCACCGCCTCCCGAATGACTTCCGGTCCCGTTCCATCACCGGGAATGACCGCTATTTTGTAGGATTTGCTCTGTTCCATATTCATCGTCTCCTGCTCCAGTGAGAATTCCTGAAGGCCTTTGAAATGGGGCGCATGTCCGCAGCACCACCCTGTAAAAAACGCGTTCAGGGAAAGGGCTCATTTTGCCCGCCATGCCGCCGGGCAACACATTCCCATGAATGCCGGAAGCCGGCACGTGTCAGCTCTTTGTCAGCTCATCCCTCATCTGCTCCTGAACATAGGCCATGAGCCCTCCTGCCTGCAAAAGCCTTTGCATGAAGGGAGGCACCGCCTGAGCCTGATACCTTTCGTTCCGTGTGTGATTGATGATCACTCCCTGATCCAAGTCCACTTCGATCTCATCTCCCGTGGCCATGGATTCGATCGCTTCAGGGCATTCCAGTATGGGCAGGCCCATATTGAAGGCATTTCGGTAGAAAATCCTCGCAAAACTGTGAGCGATCACACAGCTCAATCCCGCAGCCTTGATGGCAATGGGCGCATGTTCCCGGGAAGAGCCGCAGCCGAAATTCTTTCCCGCGACGATTACGTCTCCAGCGGCCACCTTGGAAGCGAATTGAGGGTCAGCATCCTCCATGCAGTGTTGAGCGAGAACTTTCGGATCCGACGTGTTCAGGTAGCGAGCAGGAATGATGGCGTCCGTGTCCACATCATCCCCGAATTTCCAAGCTTTACCCTTGAATTGCATTTTTTCACCTCTCATTGAAACCAGCACTGTGGCTTTGGCCCCCGCCCTGAAAACAAACACAAGTGAGGGATCAAAAAATCGAGCCAGGCCTGCGGGAGCCCTGAGCTTCAAAAGGACCCGCCCATGATTCAACAGCCCGGTTCATGGATCTACCGGAAAAGCCCTTGGGCATGGAGGGTCACAATGGCCTCTCAGACCCTGTCGGGGTGGACGATGACCCCCGCCACCGCCGAGGCTGCCGCCACAGCTGCGTTACTGAGATAGACCTCGCTCTCCGGGTGCCCCATGCGTCCTACGAAATTGCGATTGGTGGTGGCCACCGCCCTTTCGCCTGCCGCCAGTATCCCCATGTGTCCTCCCAGGCAAGGCCCGCAGGTGGGGGTGCTCACAGCCGCCTCCGCATCCAGGAAGATCTCGAAAAGACCCTCCCGCATGGCTTCCCTGTAGATGTGCTGTGTGGCGGGAATGATGAGGCAACGCACTCCCGGATGCACTTTGTTGCCCTTGAGGACCTCCGCCGCCTCCCTCAAATCGTCGAGCCTTCCATTGGTGCAGGAGCCAATGACCGCCTGGTGTATGGGGATCTCGTCCAGTTCTGTCACGGGACGCACATTTTCGGGAAGATGAGGCAGGGCGACCATGGGTTCAAATCCGGAAACATCCCACTCGTGCACGGACTCGTACTGGGCATCGGCATCGCTGTGAACGAATTCATAGGGGCGGCGTGCCCTTTCTTTCACATACGCCTCCGTGATGTCATCGGGAGCAATGAGCCCCACCTTGGCACCGGCCTCGATGGCCATGTTGGACATGGCAAAACGATGGGACATGGGAAGACTCTCGATGACCTCCCCGGTAAATTCCATGGCGCGGTACCGGGCGCCATCCACTCCAATCTGGCCAATGGTGTAAAGAATGAGGTCCTTGCCTCCCACCCATTTGCGCCGCTTTCCACGGTACACAAACTTCATGGTGGGTGGAACCTTGAACCAGATCTTTCCCCTCATCATCACCGCGGCAAGATCAGTGCTTCCCACGCCCGTTGCAAAAGCTCCGAGAGCTCCATAGGTGCAGGTGTGGCTGTCGGCCCCGATGACCACATCGCCGGGAAGCACCAGCCCCAGTTCGGGAAGAAGGGCGTGCTCAACGCCCATGCGCCCCACTTCGTAATAGTGCGTCAGCTGATGCTCCCGGGAAAATTCTCTCAGAATCTTGGCCTGCATGGCTGAAGCGATGTCTTTGTTCGGTGTGAAGTGATCGGGTATGAGGGCGATTCTCTCCGTGTCGAAAACCTTTTTGGCGCCAGCGCTTCGAAAGGCTTCTATGGCCAATGGAGCTGTGATGTCGTTGCCAAGGGCAAAGTCGACGTTCACCTCGATCAATTCATCGGGATGGAGTTCGCTTCTGCCGGCATGCCTTGCCAGAATTTTTTCACTCATCGTCATTGCCATCGTCTAACCTTTCGTATCAGTATCCATGGTCTGCTTCTCTGCAGATTCCCCATCGTGGTGGAGAGCGCCCCCATCTCCCTCCCCGGAATCAGCGTCTGGTTTTTCCTGAATGTTCCTGGAATCACGCCACCTGAGATAAAAGTAACCGACAGGGCCCGACAGCACATAGGTCCCATTGAGAAGGAAAAGCACCACACCGGGCCGCATGGCCACCACGGTGAGCAGTGCGATCACCCCAAAAAGGACGGGAAAGGGCTTGGCCCTCAGCATTTCAATGTCCTTGAAACTATTGAAAGGAACGGTGCTCACCATGAGGAAACCCAGAACGTAGGTCATGACCAGAAGCATCACGTTCAAGGGAACGGAAGGAGACGCTCCTATGTCATGGATGAAAAGCACCGTGGTGGCGATCATTCCCGCAGCACCGGGTATGGGGAGACCGGAAAAATACCTCTGGCTGGTGGTTTCCACCTGCACATTGAACCGGGCCAGCCGCAGGGCTCCGCAGGCCAGAAAGAGGAAGGCGGCCAGCCATCCCAGCCTTCCGTAGGGCTGCAAAGCCCACAAGTACATGAGAAGGCCCGGGCCCACTCCAAAAGCCACCAGGTCAGCGAGAGAGTCGTATTCCACGCCGAAACGGCTCGTTGCCCGGGTGAGGCGTGCCACCTTACCATCAAGAATGTCGAATATACCCGAAATGATGATGGCGACGGCGGCAAGCTCGTACCTGCCGTTGATGGCACTGATGATGCCGAAAAAACCACTGAAAAGGTTGGCGGTGGTGAAGAGGTTGGGCACAATGTAGGCGCCGAGAGGCACCTCGCCCTCGGTGAAGCGCCGCCACTTTTTTCTGCGGGACCGCCGCTTCTTCAAATCAGTCGACATAGGGAACTCTCCCCCGCAAAAACCTTGTCTCCCTTGGAAACGAGCACTTCCGCATCAGAGGGCACATAGACATCCAGGCGGGAACCAAAGCGTATGAGCCCGAAACGTTCCCCCCGAACCACCTCGTCACCCTGTCGAGGCCAGCAGACAATGCGCCGGGCAATGAGTCCTGCCACCTGGGATATGACCACGTCCTGACCCGATTGGGCACGGATCCAGACCCAGTTCTGCTCATTTTCCCGGCTGGCCCTGCTCAGGCCCGCATTGAGAAACCGTCCTTTCTGGTAGTGAAGCCCTTTCACCACCCCGGAATAGGGAATACGATTCACGTGCACATTGAAAACAGACATGAAAATGCTGATTTTGACCCTTCCCCCTTCCACAAATCGAAGGGAATCCACAGGCTCAATGGCGATGACCTTTCCATCTGCGGGAGAGACCAGGTGACTGGCATCGGCAGTGAGTATTCTTTCCGGGTCGCGAAAAAAATGCCCCACCAAAAGCGTTGCAATGAGGAATGGCCAGGTGAGAAAGGCATGACCGAGAATGGCGGCCACAAGGGTCACGAACATGGCCATGAGAATGTAGGGAATCCCTTCCCGGGCAATGGGTATGTGATTCTGCTTTGTTCTGAAGTCGTTATGGTTCAAAGGATTTCCAGGCTCCTTTCTTCAACCCGACACGAAAGCACTTCCCCCTCGTCGCAGGAGGAGCGCCCTTTCGGTCATGGTTTCCTTCCACTGCACAAGGGGGATTGCGGGAAACAGGACAGGCGTCAAACCATCTTGACCGCATCGAGAAAAGGCATCATGGCTCGAAGGCGCGCGCCCACTTCTTCGATTTGAAGCTGCTTTTCCATTTCACGTCTTGCCTTGAACATGGGACGGCCGGCCTGGTTCTCGAGAATCCAGTCTCTGGCAAATTCCCCTGACTGAATTTCTTTGAGTATTTTTTCCATTTCCTTGCGAGTTTCTTCCGTGATGATGCGGCTGCCTCGTGTGAGGTCGCCGTATTCGGCCGTGTCGCTGATGGAATACCTCATGTAAGCAAGGCCGCCGCGGTACATGAGGTCCACGATGAGCTTCAGTTCGTGCATGCACTCAAAGAAGGCGATTTCGGGCTGATAGCCGGCCTTCACGAGGGTGTCGAACCCTGCCTTGACCAGCTCGGAAACTCCCCCACAAAGAACGCTCTGCTCCCCAAAGAGATCCGTTTCCGTTTCTTCCTTGAAGGTGGTTTTGAGCACCCCTGCCCTGGATGAACCAATGCCCTTGGCATAAGCAAGAGCTGTCTGAAGAGCCTGCCCGCTGGGATCCTGGTGCACGGCATAAAGAGCGGGCACACCTGCACCCCGCACATACTCGCTTCTCACGAGGTGCCCGGGGCCTTTGGGAGCCACCATGACCACGTCCACGTCCCCGGGAGGAACGATCTGGCCATAATGGATATTGAAACCATGGGAAAAGAGAAGCGTTTTCCCTGCTTTAATGCATGGAGCCACATCCGTCCTGTACAAAGCGGCCTGAGCGTGATCGGGCGTGAGGATCTGGATCACATCCGCAACTTCCGCTGCATCTCTGGCGGATACGGGGCTGAAACCGTCTTCCACAGCCTTTTCATAATTGGCGGAGCCGGGCCTCTGGCCCACGACCACATCCAAGCCACTGTCGCGGAGATTCTGAGCTTGAGCGTGGCCCTGGCTTCCATAGCCGATGACCGCCACTTTTTTTCCCCTGAGCACATTCAAATCCGCATCCGCATCATAGTAGATCTGCATTAACCTTCTCCCCTTCTAGTGCTTCCTGCTCCTTGCCAGAGCGGCCTTGCCCGTCCGGGCAACTTCAACAATTCCAATTTGCTCCAAGAGCTCCATGATGGCACCGATTTTGCTGTCGTTGCCGGTCACCTCGAGAGTGTAAAAGTGGGGACTCACATCCACAACTTTGGCCCGAAAGATGTCCGCAATGCGCAGCACCTCCGCCCGGGTCCTCTCTTCAGCCCGCACCTTGATGAGCAGCATCTCCCGGTCCACAAAGTCCGTTTCACTGAAGTCAAAAACTTTCAACACGTCGATGAGCTTGTTGAGCTGCTTCACGATTTGCGACAGTATACGCTGGTCTCCAGTGGTGACCAGGGTGATTCGAGTGATACCCGGCTCGTTGGTTTCGGCCGCCGTGATGTTTTCAATGTTGAAACCCCTGCCACTGAACAGCCCCACCACTCTCGCCAGCACACCCGGTTGATTCTGCACCAGGATTCCAATGGTGTGTCTCTGCTTATTGCCTTGACTTTCCATGTGATCTCCCCACCTAAACCAGCAACATTTCAGAAATGGGCTTCCCTGCCGGCACCATGGGGTAGACGCCTTCATCGGGCTCCACCACAAAATCCATCAGGACGGGTTTGTTCACGGAAAAAGCCTCCCGCAGCACCGGTTCCACTTCCGAGGGTTTCGTGGCCCTCAGACCCACCGCCCCATAAGCCTCCGCCAGCTTCACAAAGTCGGGAGAGGCATCATCCAGGCAGGTGCCACAATAGTTTTTCTGATAAAAGAGTTCCTGCCATTGCCGGACCATACCCAGGAAACGATTGTTCAAGATGGCGACCTTCACGGGCAGACAGTTGCACACGGCCGTCATGAGTTCCTGAATGTTCATCTGAATGCTTCCATCCCCTGCAATATTCACCACGAGGCGGTCGGGAAAGGCCACCTGAGCACCAATGGCGCCGGGCAGGCCGTAACCCATGGTCCCCAGTCCTCCCGAAGAGAGAAAAGAGCGCGGATGGGCAAAGTGATAATACTGGGCTGCCCACATCTGATTCTGTCCCACTTCGGTGGCGATGATGGCCTCACCCCGAGACAATTTGTAGATGGTCTCCACCACATATTGGGGCTTGATCACATCCTCCCCCTGGACATAGCGAAGGGGATATGTTTCCCTCCAGTTCCGAATCTGCTCCAACCAGGGCATCCGCTGCTCCTGGAGGTCTTCAATGGGTTCCGTCTCCACCATCTCCATGAGCTTGGAAAGAGCGTTTCTGCAGTCGCCCACAATGGGAATGTCCACTTCAACATTTTTGCTGATGCTCGTGGGATCGATGTCGATGTGAATGATCTTGGCCTTGGGTGCAAACCCGCTCACTTTTCCCGTGACGCGATCGTCAAAGCGGGCCCCCACGGCGATGAGCACGTCCGCGTGGGACAC
>SLCH01000100.1 GCA_007125915.1 Syntrophobacteraceae bacterium | reverse complement strand
GAGGAGGTGCAGGCGCAGCAGCACGCTCACCCCGAGGCTCTCTTCCTTGCCCATCCCGAATGCCCTCCCGAAATTCTGGATCTGGCCCATGAGGTCACCAGCACGTCGGGCATGATCCGTTTCGTCAAGGAAAGTTCACACAAGTCCTTCATCATCGGCACCGAAAGGGGCATCCTCTATTCCATGAAGAAGATGAATCCCCACAAGGAATTTTATGTGGCTTCCCCCAGTATGGTCTGCGCGGACATGGCAAAAACATTTCCTGAAGATGTTCTGCGTGCATTGGAAACCCTCGAGCCCAGAATACAGGTTCCCGAAGAAGTGCGCATAAGGGCCCTCAAAGCCGTGGAGATGATGCTCCGCATCAGCGGGTGAAATTCTTTTGCCCAGACCTTTTCTGCAGTGAGCACACGCAGCCTTCTAAGAAGTCTCTTCCCATGATTCTCCCGGGGGGCAATCTTCTTAAATCTGATGCAACTCCAAGCCACCCGTCAAGGGTGCCCCCGCGGTCCAGATCCAAAGGAGACGGAGGAAGGGTTCCCATGCTTGAAGAATCCCATGAATCCTGGCGCAAAAAACAAAGAATCGGTGTCACCATGGGAGACCCCTGCGGAGTGGGCCCGGAAATCATCGTGGGAGCATGGCAAAACCCGCGGCTTTTTCATGGATGCCTGCCAGTGGTCCTGGGAGACGAAGCCGCCCTGCGAAGAGCAATGAGGCTGCTGAAGAGCACCCTGCGGCTGGAGCTGATCCAAGACCCATCAGAGTTTCCTGCGCACAATCATCCAGGTCATCTTTTTCTTTGTCCCACATCCCGCCTGGGGGAGGAGGACATTGCCTACGGAAACCCATCGGAAAGGACCTGCCGTGCCGTCATTGAAAACATCCGCATGGCAACGCAATGGGCCCTGGATCACAAGATCGATGCCCTTTGCACCTGCCCCGTCAACAAAAGCGCCCTGCATCGCTGCGGTTTCCCCTTTCCGGGCCACACGGAATATGTCCAAAGCCTCACGGGGTCTCCTCATGTGGTGATGATGCTCGCCGGTGCTCGGCTGAGAGTCTCACTGGTCACGGTTCATGAACCCCTTTCCCGTGTGCCCTCCCTTCTCACTCGGGACCTCATCACCAAAACCGTTCTCATCACGGCTGAAGGGCTGAGAAGAGATTTTGGCCTGAATTTTCCCCGCATCGCCGTTGCGGGCCTCAACCCCCACGCGGGAGAAAATGCGAGGTTTGGCCGCGAAGAACTGGAAATCATCAAGCCGTCACTTCAATCCCTCGGGGAAACATCTTTCCATGTGAGTGGGCCCCACCCGCCGGACACGGTTTTCTACAGGGCCTTCCAGGGAGATTTTGATGCCGTTGTGGCCATGTATCATGATCAGGGGCTCATTCCCCTGAAACTGGTGCACTTTGAGGATGGAGTGAACATCACCCTCGGCCTTCCTGTGATTCGAACTTCCGTTGACCATGGAACCGCTTATGACATTGCGGGCACAGGCCGGGCAAGTCCTCTGAGTCTCAAGGCGGCCATGGAGCTGGCCGCCCAAATGGCCCTGAATCGTAAACGCACAAAAGCTTGCCTTAAAAACCCAGCACACCAAAGTGGCGCAGCATGACTCAAGACCACATTGTCATTCGGGGAGCTCGTCAGCACAACCTGAAGAATTTTGACCTTTCCCTGCCCAAAGGACGCTTCATTGTGATCACCGGTGTGAGCGGCTCGGGCAAATCGTCACTGGCCTTTGACACCCTTTTTGCTGAAGGCAGAAGGCGTTACGTGGAAAGTCTTTCCACGCAGGCCAAACTGTTCCTGCAAAATGCGGCCCCTGCCGACGTGGATTCCATAGAAGGGTTGAGCCCCGCCATAGCCCTGGAACAAAAAGGGTTCCCGCAAGCGCCCCGGTCGACCGTGGGCACCCTTTCGGAAATCCATGACCATCTGAGGATTTTGTTCACCCATCTCGGAACAACACATTGCTCCAAATGTGAACAGACCCTTCAGGCTTTCACCGTTCCCCAGATGGCACAAACTCTTTTTGAAGATTGGGAGGAAGGGAGCAGGTTTCTGGTCTTGGCGCCCTTTCAAAAGGTGCCCTTTTCTTCTCTGTCCAAGACACTCAAATCTTTCAGAAAAGAAGGGTTCGCGCGCATACGTTTTGACGGCAGGATTCACGACCTGGACCCCCTCCCCTCTCTCCCCCGGCGCACCAGCTACGACCTGGAAATCCTTGTTGACCGCCTCGTTCTGCGCCAGAACGACCGGCAGCGCCTCATGGAAGCCCTGGAACTAGCACTCAAAAAATCCCAGGGAATGGTCCACGTCTTTCATCTGGCCGGTCCTGAAAAAAGGTTCAGTGAAACCCTTCAATGCCCTTCCTGCAAGGCGGTTTTTGAACAACCCACTCCCAGCCTTTTTTCCTTCCATCATCCCAGGGGGGCCTGTGAAGCGTGCAACGGACTTGGACGCATCGTCGCGGGCTCCCGCCGTTCCAGCCCGTCACCGGTGGGGCCATCATCGCTGAGATCCCATTCACCCGATTCCCTCGGCCCGGAGGAAGACGATGAAGAATCTTTGGCCCATGAGGCGCACACCTGTAGCCGATGCGCTGGATCGCGCTTGAACGAAGCTGCGCGGTCGGTCCGCCTCAAGAATTTGACCATTGATCAGGTTCTGAGCAAATCCATGCATGAGCTTCACGGGTGGGTTTCATCCCTGCAACTCACCCCACAGGATCAAAGCATCTGCGAACGGCCCATCAGGGAAATACTGGATCGGATCACCACCGCCCAGAAACTGGGCCTGGACTACCTTGCCCTGGACAGGGCCACCTCAACCCTGTCGGGAGGGGAAGTGCAGCGCCTGCGCATCGCCCAGCAAGTCAGTTCCTCTCTTTCGGGAGTCCTCTATGTGCTGGATGAACCAAGCGTGGGTCTGCACATGCGGGATCATCACCGCCTCCTGGAAATCCTATTTCGGCTGCGCCATGAGGGAAACACGGTGATCCTGGTGGAACATGACCGGGACACCATCCTCGGTGCCGATCACGTGGTGGACCTGGGCCCGGGAGCAGGGGAACTGGGTGGAGAGCTGCTTTTCAGCGGCCCTCCTTCCCTCCTTCAGAAAGAGAGACAATCTTTGACGGGAGCCTATCTGTCAGGGCACGCCTCTCTTCCGGGATCAGCGCGCAGAGAGTGCTTCCTCAAGGGAACCCTTCTCATCAGGGGTGCAGGAGGGCACAATCTCAAAAACATCACCGCACGATTTCCTCTCGGCTGCATCACCTGTGTGACGGGAGTCTCGGGCTCGGGGAAGAGCACCCTCGTGGTCCAAACCCTCTACAAAGCCCTTGCAAGAGAAATCCATGGATCCCTAAAGGAGCCTTGCTCATTCACGGCCATGGAGGGTCATGAGTCCATCGCCAAAGTCCTCGTGGTGGACCAAAGGCCCATCGGAAAAACCCCGCGGTCCAGCCCGGCCACGTACTCCACGGTTTTCAAATCCATACGGGAACTCTTCAGCAGGCTGCCCGAAAGCAGAGCGCGAGGTTACACTTCAAGCCGTTTTTCATACAATGTGAAGGGAGGGCGGTGCGAGTCGTGCAAAGGGGACGGGATTCAGCGTGTGGAGATGTACTTCTTGCCCGATGTGTATGTGACGTGCCCTTATTGTGGGGGAAAACGGTACAATTCGTCGACCCTGTCTGTGGTCTACAAGGGAAAATCCATTGCGGATGTCCTGAACCTGACCTTCATGGAAGCCGCTCTTTTCTTCAAGAACATTCCATCAATACAAAAGAACATGAGCGGCTTTCTTGAGGTGGGACTGGGCTATCTCAAGCTGGGCCAGCCGGCCACCACTCTGTCCGGGGGAGAGTCTCAAAGGATCAAGCTGGCCACAGAACTGTCTCGAAGCACTCCTCCCGGAACGCTGTTCATCCTGGACGAACCCACAAGGGGACTGCACGCCGCAGACATCGAGAAGCTGCTCCACATTCTGCAGAGCCTTGCCGATCGCGGTCACACCATCATCCTCATTGAACATCACCTCGATGTGATCCGGGCTGCGGACTATGTGGTGGACATGGGGCCGGAAGGGGGCCTGGAGGGAGGCCACATTGTGGCAGAGGGGACTCCGGAGCAAATCGCAGGGAACGAAAATTCCATTACGGGGAAGTATCTGCGTTCCCTTCACGCCTGAAGGCAAACGCGCCTCCCTCGGAAGCGATACGGAATCAGCTGCTCGCCGAGAGGTGGTAGGCAATGGAATCCAGCTTGATGGTGAAGTCCACGTTTTCCACATGGCAGCAATCGGGCACCTGAATCTGAACAGGAGCAAAATTCAGAATTCCATTGATTCCCGCCAAAACCAGCTGGTTGGCAATGTTTTGCGCTTCGCTGGCGGGAGTGGTGATGAGGCCCATGAGAACTTCTTTTTCCTTGATTTTCTCTTCGAGTTCATCCACGTGGTTCACGATGACCCCATTGGGAAGCCGTTTCCCCACCTTTTTGGGATCCACGTCGAAGGCGGCCGTGAAAATGTAACCGTGCTTGATGAAATTGCCATGGCGCAACAAGGCGGAACCGAGATTGCCAACGCCTATCATGGCCAGATTCCAGGGTCTGTTGAGACCGAGGATGTCCTTGATCTGAACGACCAGATCGTTGACCCGATAGCCCACACCCCTGACTCCAAATTCCCCGAAGTAGGCCAGGTCCTTTCGGATCTGAGCGGGATTGACTCCACACTGTTTGGCCAGCCGTTCTGAGGAAATGACATCCACATCATCCTCAAGCATCTCTTGAAGTGTGCGCATGTAAATGGAAAGCCGATTGATGGTTGCCATGGGAATCTTGGCAAACTTCATCCTGTTGACCTCTCCTCTTTATTTTCGCCACTGCGGATCCACCCTCAGATCCGCCCAAAAACAACACGAAAATGTGATATAATTCACATTGCCGATCAAAAAAACAACCCTTTATGAGAACGCTTCGGGGAAGAGAGGGAAATGCACCACCTTTCGAGAAAAAAAGGGCTCGAAAGGTGGTGCATGGATTCTCTAAAGAAGCATTCCGGGCTGTCTCTTTATCCCAGACCCACGAAACCCTGAATGAGGCTGGACACGGGGTTGGCGTAGATGAGGATCAGCGAAACAACAAGGGCGTAAATGGCCAGTGATTCGATCATGGCGAGACCGATGAGCATGGTCACGGTGACTTTACCGGACGCATCGGGATTGCGGGCAATGCCCTCAACGGCGCCACGGATGGCGATGCCCTGGCCAATGCCGCAACCAAAAGCGGCGATGGCCATGCCAAAACCTGCCGCGATGGCCGAGTACACGAAGAAACTGACACCCACAGCTTCTGCACTGCCCGCTTCAGCTGCGAAAGCCATTGAAGTCAATCCGAGGACGAGAAAGGTGGTCAACAACGCTACTTTTTTGGACATGAAAAAACCTCCTTGGGGTTTGTGTAAAGATGAAACGAAACTGGAATACGAAATATATCCAAACGGCCTTCCCGTAACCGCCAAATCAATGAGCGTGCTCCATGGCTCCGGCAAAATACATCATGGAAAGCAGGCAGAAGATGAACGCCTGAATGAATCCGGTGAAAAGTCCCAGGAACATCATGGGCAGAGGTGCCAGGTAGAGGCCCGCCAGGAAAAACAGAATGGCCAAAACAAGCTCTTCACCGAAAACGTTTCCAAAAAGACGAATGGAGAGGCTGAGAACACGCGCGATGTGACCGATGATTTCTATGGGGAGGATCAGCGGAACCAGCCACCAGACAGGTCCCATGAAATGCTTGATGTACTTGACTCCGTGAAATTTCACACCAAGCACGTGTGTGAACACGACCACGATCACGGCACACGCTGCGGTGGTGTTGATATTGGCTGTGGGGGCGAAGAACCCGGGAATCATGCCCATGTAGTTGCTGACGAGGATGAAGAAACCCAGGGAGGCGATGAGGGGGAAGAGAAAGCGCCCCTGTTCTCCCGTGACGGTGACCATGAACTCTTCGATGCCGCTTATGATCACTTCGAAAACGTTCTGCCCTTTTTCAGGCACCAGCTGAATTCGGCTCACGGCCATTTTTGCGAGGACCAGAATCACCAGCATGACCACCCAGGTATAGGTCACGTGAGGCTGCAATATGAAGTCCACCAGCGAATGAGCTTCCTCGGGACCCACCAGGTGAAAGCCCAACTTTTCAAATAAAAGGTTCAAAAAAAGAATCGGGTGTTCCATGCTCTATCCGTCCCCCCTTTTGGTAAAAGAGACCAAGTACTCCAACCCACCAACTATAACCACGCTCACCATCACGGTGGACAGCCCCACCAAAAAGCCCACGGGACCCACCCACCCTAAGTGCATCAACAGAAAAACAAGAAACAAGCTTCCAAGAAATCTCAGGTAATAGCTGAAGAACAGGCCGCCTGTGGAAGGCGATCCCTTTGCTTTTTGCAGAGCCCTTCTAAGCTGCCACTTGAGAACCTGGAAGCTCAGAATGACGATGCCCCCTCCCAGAAAGACACTCAACGCCGCCTGTTTTGAAAAAAAAACCCAGGCGGCCCCGCTCATGGTCACCAGCACCACACCGCTGATGCATTGAATCCGCATGAGGAGATTTTCTGTCGGTGCGATCTCCCCCACTATTTGTCAGAGCCCTTTGAGTCTTCTTTTTGCTGTTTGGCTGCAAAACGATAGTAATTGAGAAATCCTGCGATGATTCCAAAAATCAGGAAGACGAACGCAAGCTTGGGAAATGTGTCGAATCTGCGATCCAGCCATATGCCAAAGCCGAGCCCGATGAAGATGGACAGGGCCACCTGGAGTCCGATTGTGCTCGCTTCAGCAAGCAGCCGATAGTATTTTTTGTCTTCGTTTTTCATGGCCCACTTCGTGTAAATGTTCACAGACGTACCTAGCACAGCCCCCACCGCGAGTCAAACCTTTTTTGGGAAAAGGCTGTGTCATGAGGCCTTTTCGCGCACCACTTTCAGAGCCTTTGAAGCGGCCTCGATGGTGGCATCCAAATCATCTTTTTCGTGAGCCAGGCTCACGAAGAAAGACTCAAACTGCGACGGTGCAAGATACACCCCTTCCTTGAGCATTTCACGGAAGAAGAGGGCGTAGGCTTGCGTGTCCGCCTTTTGAGCCGAAGCAAAGTCCACAACGGGTCCGGGGGTGAAAAAGCCGCAGCCCAGGGACCCTATGCGGTTGAGTGTCATGGGAGTGAGCCATTCATCGGCGGCGGCCTTCAAGCCTTTCTCCAGGTAAGCGGCCTTTTCTTCCAGCTCCTCATAAACACCCTGCTGGTTCAGAATCTCCAAAGTTGCCAGTCCGGCGCTCATGGCCAGGGGATTCCCCGAAAGGGTGCCCGCCTGATAAACGTCTCCCACGGGCGCCATTCGTTCCATGATTTCCGCCCGGCCTCCATAGGCTCCCACAGGAAGCCCTCCTCCAATGATCTTTCCCAGACAGGTCAGATCGGGAAGGACACCAAAAAGCTCCTGAGCTCCACCACGGGCAAGGCGAAAACCAGTGATCACCTCATCGAATATGAGAAGACTTCCAAAATCATCACACAGTTTTCTCAACCCGGGAAGAAAACCCTCGGCGGGAAGCACCACGCCCATGTTCGCCGCAACGGGTTCCAAAATGATGGCCGCCACTTCCTCCCCCACCTGTTGCATCACCTGCTCAACCCGGTGCAGGTCATTGTAGGGAAGAGACACGGTGTGATGCACGATTTCTTCGGGCACGCCCGGACTTCCTGGAATTCCAAGAGTTGCAAGGCCCGAACCCGACTGCACCAGAAGACAGTCCCCGTGGCCGTGATAGCACCCGTTGAACTTGAGGATCTTCCTGCGCCCCGTGTAACCTCGCGCCAGGCGAATGGCGCTCATGGTGGCCTCCGTTCCCGAACTCACCATGCGCACCATCTCCATGGAGGGCACCATTTCCACCACCCCGGCAGCCATTCGAATTTCCAGTTCCGTGGGAATTCCATAGGACGTTCCCTTTTCAGCCGCCCTTCGAACAGCATCCACCACACGAGGGTGGGCATGCCCCATGATGAGAGGCCCCCAGGAACCCACGTAATCAATATACACGTTGCCATCTTCATCCACGAGGCGGCAACCCTTGGCTTCCCTCACAAAAAAAGGAGTGAACCCCACTGATTTTCCTGACCTCACGGGACTGTTCACTCCTCCCGGCATCCATTTGCACGCTTCTTCATAAAGCCGCTGGGATTTCGTCCAATTCATGCGTCATTGGCTCCTTTCATCTTCACAGGTGACACGGCAAGTGACTTTTCGCCCCGGGAAGACATGGACACACTGGCATCGTGCCCGATTTGAAACCTTGCATCACACTTCAAGAATGGCCATGTCATACTGGTCGAGATGAATATTGGGATCGGCTTTCACCATGATGCATGCGTTCAGCCGCTCCTCCATCCGCTCCAGATGGCCCCGCTCCTCATCATAAAAACGTGCAGCCACTTCCGGGTGCACCATGACGACGACATTCTGGCCCAGGAAATCGCTCTTTTCCCTTTCCAACTCCCTCAAAACCTCGTAGCAGACCGTCTGTTTGGACTTCAAATATCCCGCCCCCTCGCAGTAGAAACATGGCTCGCAGAGCACCTGACCGATGCTCTCCCTCGTCCTCTTCCTGGTCATCTCCACAAGACCCAGTTCGGACATGCCCAGAATGTTGGTTTTGCTCTTGTCCCTGCGCATGGCCTCCTTGAGCGCATTGCACACCTTTTCGCGGCTGGCTTCCTTTTCCATGTCGATAAAGTCAATGATGATGATGCCTCCGATGTTGCGCAGCCGCAACTGATAAGCGATCTCCTTTAGAGCCTCCAGGTTGGTTTTGAGAATGGTTTCTTCCAGGTTCCGCTTGCCCACATATCGCCCCGTGTTCACATCGATGGCCGTCAGGGCTTCCGTGCGCTCGATGACGATGTAGCCCCCCGACTTCAGCCAGATCTTTCTGCTGAGAGCCCTTTGAACCTCCATCTCGATGCCGTAGGCATCAAAAATGGGTTCGTCCCCGTCATAGAGCTCCACAGAATTTCGAAGGGAGGGCATGAAAGCTTCCGTGAAATTGAGGATGTTTCTGTATTCACTTTCTGAATCGATGACCAGACGATCCACTTCTTTGGTGAACAAATCCCTCACCGCCCTCAGGGTGATGTCCAGCTCCTGGTAGACCAGAGAAGGAACGGGAGCCTGTTCCGCCCGGCGCTGAATGCTTTCCCAGAGCTTTATGAGAAAGTCCACTTCCGATTTCAGCTTCTCAGGTTCAGCATCCTCCGCAACCGTTCTCACGATGAAGCCATAATTGGGCGGCTTGATGGCACACATGATTTCCCGAAGCCGCTTCCTTTCTTTCTCATTCTCGATGCGCCGTGAAACTCCCACATGGTCCATGGTGGGCATGAGCACCAGGTGGCGCCCCGGAAGAGTGATGTGCGTGGTGATGCGTGCCCCTTTGCTGCCGATGGGTTCCTTGGCAACCTGGACGAGGATGTCCTGTCCCTCCTGAAGCCGCTCTTCGATGGGAACCGGTGCGCAGCTTCTGGGCAGATCCAGAGCTTCCTGAAGTTCCTGCCCCATGGACGAAGCATCCGGATCCTCTTGCCCATCCTCTTCCTCCACCACGCAGGAATGCAGCCAAAGCTGTTCGATTTCTCCCATGGGGTGATGAATGTCGGTCACATAGAGAAAAGCGGCCTTGTCCAGGGCCACATCCACGAAAGCCGCCTGCATGCCCGGCAGAACCCGGACCACACGCCCTTTGTAGATGTTGCCTCCTATGCCCCGCCCCGAACGGCGCTCCACATAAAATTCCGCAACCTGGCCACTCTCCACCAGGGCCACTCGCGTTTCAAAAAAATCAGCATTGATGATGAGCTCTGCCGACATCTTCCTCACCCTCCCCTTCTGAAAGCTGCCATACTGCAACCTTGCGCACACGACATTCACCGAAACTGTCCGGGGGCTCCTGCAGCAAATGCTCAAGTACGTTCATGGGCCTGAAGCAGGCCTGCTCCATCTCCACCAGGTCCATCTCCAATGAGGACTCATCCATGAGGCGAAGGGCCAGCAGAACTCGGTGCAGGGGGGCAGTGAGCTTTCCTTTTTTGGTTTTTTTCTCAAGAAAATCTTCCGAACGGGAAGGCCACTCCTTCATGACTCTGCGAACCCTTTCAAATCCAAGGCCTTCGATGAGGTAAGTGACCCGCTGAGGACCTTTTTTCCTGGCACGGCGCGCCACCTGAGACACGCTTGTGATCTCGACCCCCTCGGGAAGGTGTGCGTTGAGACGTTCGCGAATGTCCTGCGGATTTTCTCTTCGCGTCAAGGTGAGATAGGCTTCGGAAACCTCACTCTCCATGCCCAGAGGAAGAGCTTCGGGGAAGGAGAGCTTCATGTGGGGATGAAAACCCCTGGAGTACGCTGCGGAGAGCCCTGCGCGCCTGACGGCCCGCATCAGCGCCTGCGCCAGTTCAATCTGACCCACGAAGCGGATCGTGCCGATCTTGGAATAGTGCAAACGGTACAAAACACCGTCGGGCACATGAGAAAGGAATGCTTTTCCGGGGCTTTCTTCATCATGGAACTCCATGGACGCTTCATGGTGGAGCAAGGGCCTGATTTCTTCATGGTCGCAGACACCGCACCCAGTGCACGCGCTCCAGCGGCAGTCGGAAGTGAATTCTTCCTCAAGCCCCCTGGCCTTTTCCCGGAGAAAATATTCCTTGTCCACACCCGCTGAAAGGTGGTCCCACGGGAGAACTTCATCCTTGGATCGTTCCCGGCAGGTATAAAAGGAAGGATCGATTCCCTCATGGTGAAAAGCCTCCTCCCACAAGTCCTCGCGAAGGCATTCCGTCCAGCCGTCAAAACGGGCCCCCATGCGCCACGCCCTCTCGATCACCGGTGCGAGACGGCGGTCTCCCCGCGCAAAGACTCCTTCCAGATGACTGTGTCCCGGGTGATGCCACTTGAACCGCATTCCCGGCTTTTTGAGTTGAGCCCTCAGATATTCCAGGCGCTCTTCCACCTCTTCCCGGGGCATCTGAGCCTCCCATTGAAAGGGGGTCATGGCTTTGGGAATGAAAGTGGACACGGAAACATTGACGGCAGCCCTGGATCCCTTCCCCAATTCCCACACCTTGTGGCAGAGGGCGACCATGGCCTCCAGGTCTTCGAGCCTTTCCGTGGGAAGGCCTATCATGAAATAAAGCTTGAGCACTCTCCACCCCAGCCCGTAAGCGCTTTGGGCAGCGGCAAGAAGATCCTCGTCCAGGATCTCCTTGTTGATGACACGGCGCAGCCGCTCGCTGCCCGCTTCGGGGGCCAGGGTGAAGCCCGTTTTACGAACCTTTTGTATGAGCCCCATGAGTTCGGGGGTCAGCGTTCCGACCCTCATGGAGGGAAAAGAAACGGCGACCTTTTCCTCCCCGAACCTTC
>SLCH01000221.1 GCA_007125915.1 Syntrophobacteraceae bacterium | reverse complement strand
TTCGCCTATGAACCCCAGGGCATGGCCGATCCCTTCGTGTCTTTCATCACTCAGCCGGAGCCTGCTCCCCTGCAGTTCGCCGAGGACGACGATTCTCTCCCCCTGCCCCCCGTGCAGCGCAGGCCCCTCACACCTCTTCAGAGAATGTCCCTGGGAGAAATCGAGCAGGGATTGCGGGCCATTTTGTGGGGAGACCTGGGCCGGCGTGCAGTCATCGAGGACAACACGGGCAAGGGGTTCATCGTTACGGAAGGAACGCCTGCGTCGGACAGGAACGGCGTCATCACGGAAATCTTCAACGATTCCATTGTGATTCAGCAGGAAATCTGGGACTCCAGAAATCGCCGCATTCAACTGGTCAATTCGGTGATTCGCCTGAAGAAACAGTGATGGGCCACCCGCGGGGCTGAAGCAGATGGATGGAAGGCAAGCGTTCCCACTCAGATACGTGGGAACGCCCAAAGGCACGTCATATTTTCAGCTAACAGTAAATCCTCAGATTGAGAATTTCTCTCATCAATTTGAAATGGTTGTCCAGTGTGTAGATGTCACATTGGTTTTGCTTGGCATTCTGAGCAATGATGAGATCGGGGATACCGACACCATTCAAGCCCCTTTTGAGACATTTGTATTGATATTCAGTGATTTGACTCCAGTCGATGGACAGATTGAATTTTTTGATTTCAAGTAATAACCTGATGATACTCACCTGATTTTTTATTTTCAGAACTGGCACCAGTTCCGCCAGAATCAGGTCATTGATCACCAGGATATTTTCATCAATCAGATCATCAAGTTTATGAGACTTTTCACCGCCTCTGAAATAGTCGACCCATATGGATGTGTCCACTAGAACCGGCACTTACGCCCTCTGATCTTTTCCAAATCCACATCCAGATCCACTTTTCCTCTGAATTCCTTCAATTCCGCAATTTTTGATTTTCGGATCAATTCTTCCAGAGCGATGACAATGACCTGGGTTTTAGTGCGGATATTGGTCACCCGCATGGCTTCTTTCAGCAATTCTTCAGGCAAATCCAGTGTGGTCCTCATGTCCCACCTCCTTTATGCATAAAAATATCATTCAATGCATAAAAATGCAAACAATCCATAAGGAGGCATGTTTTTCCTGGCAGGAACTTCCTATCTCCCCCTGAAGAGGGAGATGATGAGCATGACGGCACCGGTGGTGATGGCCGCGTCAGCCACGTTGAAGGCGGGCCAGTGGTAGTTTTTCCAGTAGACATCCAGGAAATCGACCACGGCCCCCAGGCGGATCCGGTCGATGAGGTTGCCCAGGGCTCCCCCAATGATCAGAGCATAAGCGGATTTGCTCCAAAAATCCCGGGCGGCGACTTTTCGATAAGCCATGAGAATCAGAAACACCACCCCCAGAGTCACAACGATGAAAAAGAGCTGGCGCCATACGGAAGGCGTTCCCGCAAGGATGCTGAAGGCAGCCCCCGTATTGCGCACGTGGACCAGGTTGAAGAAACCGGGAATGACCTCCACAACTCCGAAAAGGGGAATCTTTGCCACCACCCAGATCTTGGACAACTGATCCAGAAAAATCACCAGTCCCGCTGTTACAAACAAGTGCTTCATGAGAAGATCATGCCCCCTTGGCCAGGTTCAACACTTCAGGGTGGCAGCGATGGCATATGGACGGGTGCTCTGAAAATTGACCCACCGTTTCCGTTCGAACCCAGCAGCGCTCGCACTTGCTCCCCCTGGCCGGCTTCACCTGAATTTTAAGGCCCTCCGTTTCCACCCCTTCCATGGCTCCCTCCATGACATCCTCACCGGAAAGGGACACGCCCGACACAATGAAGACGGTGCGCAGCAGATCTTCCTGACCTGCAAGGGCGTCCCGAAGAGCTTCAGGAAGGCTGAGAATCACCTCCGCATCGAGAGGATGACCGATCACCTTGGCCTGGCGGGCTCCTTCCAATGCCCGCTGCACGTCCGTGCGCAGAGCAAGAATGATTTGCCATCGTTTTTCCAGAGCCCCATCGATCCAGGCATCGTTCACCTTGGGGAGAGGTTCCATGTGAACGCTCCCGTTGGACCTGCCGGGAAGGGACCACCAGGCCTCATCGGCCGTGAAAGACAGAATGGGAGCCATGAGCTTGAGGAGCGATGTGAGAATTTCATGCAGCGCCGTCTGGGCTGACCTTCTCTCCAGACTTTTCAGCCCTTTGGTGTAGAGCCGGTCTTTGAGGATGTCCAGGTAAAAGGCGCTCAGGTCCACCACGCAGTAGTTGTGCAGGGCATGATAAACCCGATGGAATTCAAAACGGTCATAAGCGTCCCGAACTTTGCCGATGAGCCCCTGCAGCTGGTGCAGAGCAAACCGGTCCAGTTCATCCATGTGTTCCCGCGCCACACCGTCCACGGACGGATCGAAGTCGTTGATATTGCCCATGATGAAACGGCAGGTGTTGCGAATGCGCCGGTATGCTTCACTCAGCCTTTTGAGAATGTCCTGAGAAATGCGTATGTCGTCCCGGTAGTCCTCCGCAGCCACCCACAGCCGTAGAATCTCCGCTCCGTACTGCTGAATGATCTCCCCGGGAGCGATGACATTTCCGAGGGATTTAGACATCTTGTAGCCCTGCCCGTCCACCACGAAACCATGAGTGAGCACGCTTTTGTAGGGAGCCGCCCCCCGGGTGCCCACACATTCCAGCAGGGACGAATGGAACCATCCCCGGTGCTGGTCGCTTCCTTCCAGATACAGGTCCGCGGGGGCGCTCAGGTGAGGACGGCTTTCCAGCACCGCCGCATAGGAAGCTCCCGAATCGAACCACACATCCAGGATGTCCGTTTCCTTTTTGAAGCCACTTCCCCCACACTGGGAACAGCTTGTCCCCTCGGGCAGCAAATCCTTGGAATCCCTGGCAAACCAACAGTCGGCCCCTTCTTTCTCGAAAAGGGCCACCACATGGTCGAAAACCTCCTGGGTGGCCAGCAGCTCTCCGCAATCCCCGCAGGAAAAGACCGTTATGGGAACTCCCCAGGATCGCTGCCTGGAAATACACCAGTCGGGCCGATTGGCGATCATGTTGTGAATGCGGTCGCGTCCCCAGCCGGGAATCCACTCCACCCGGTCGATCCACTGGAGAGCCTTCCCGCGCAGATCATTCTTGTCCATGGATATGAACCACTGCTCTGTGGCTCGAAAGATGACCGGCTTCTTGCACCGCCAGCAGTGAGGGTAACTGTGGGTCGTCTCCCTTTCCAGGAGCAGCTTGCCCCCTTCACCCAGTTTGGCATTCACCGCCTTGTTGGCGTCGAAAACAAACTGACCGGCAAAATAAGGCATGTCGCCCACGAACCGCCCTTCGTCATCCACGGGGGAATACACATCCAGCCCGTATTCCAGGGCCATTTCATAGTCTTCACGGCCATGTCCGGGAGCCGTGTGAACGCAGCCCGTGCCCGCTTCCAGGGTGACGTGATTCCCCAGCACCACCAGGGAATCCCTGTCCAGAAAAGGATGACGGCATCGCATGCCCGCCAGCTCCTGAGGGGAGAACCGGGCAAGGATTTCGTAGTCCTCCACAGAGAAGACCTGCATGCACTTTTCCACGAGGCCTTCCGCCAGGATCCACACTTCCCCCTTCCCTTTCACCGCCACGTAGGAGAATTCAGGGTGCAGGGTGATGGCCAGGTTGGCGGGAAGGGTCCAGGGAGTGGTGGTCCAGATGAGAATGGAAGCCTCTTCCCCGGCCAGCGAAGGAAACCTGGCCCGGCTCTCCTCCGTGAGAGGAAACTTCACATAAATGGAGGGCGAAGTGTGGTCGTGGTACTCCACCTCCGCTTCCGCCAGAGCCGTCTGGCAGCTGGGACACCAGTAGATGGGCTTCTTGCTTCGAATCACTCCACCATTGGCGAAAAAACGCCCCAGCTCGCGGGCGATGGCCGCTTCATAATCATAGGACATGGTGAGATAGGGGTTTTCCCATTCTCCAAGCCCTCCCAGCCGCTTGAACTCTTCACGCTGAATGTGGATGAATTTTTCCGCATAACGCCGGCAGTGCTGGCGAATTTCCACCTTGGTCATGGACTTTTTGCGATCCCCCAGTTCCTTGTCCACCTGGTGCTCAATGGGCAAGCCATGGCAGTCCCATCCAGGCACATAGGCCGCGTTGAAACCGCTCATCTGGCGGCTTCGGACGATCATGTCCTTGAGAATCTTGTTGAGTGCCGTGCCCAGGTGAATGTGCCCGTTGGCATAGGGGGGGCCATCATGAAGGATGTAAGGGGGAGAGCCTTCGCTCTGCTCCCGAAGCCTTGAATAAAGGCCCATCTCCTCCCATCGGGCCAGAATTTCCGGCTCCTTTCTGGAGAGATTGGCCTTCATGGGAAAGGAAGTCTGAGGCAGGTTGAGCGTCTTCTTATAGTCCATCTTTCATATCCCCTCGTTGGACAGGGCTCGGCACGAAGAACCCGAAAGGGCCTGCGGCACACCAAGGCCTGACGGACAAAAATGAGCATGCCATATGCTTTCCCGCTGGAGAGCATGAGAGCAAGAACCAAGGCACCAGCAATGCTTTATGGACAAGGTGAGGAGTTTCTCTTAGCACACCAGCTTGCCAAGTCAAGTCTCCAGAAACACAAAAGCTCTTCCTGCCCCGGAGGGGGTTGATGGAAGAGCTTTCGTGACAACTCAGCACATGCCCGGGGGACATGTGCTGAAGGGGGTTTTTAGTACATTCCGCCCATTCCGCCCATTCCGCCTCCGGGAGGCATGCCGCCCATGGGGGAATCGCCTTCCTTCTTGGGAAGGTCTGCAACCATGCACTCGGTGGTGAGCATGAGTGCGGAAACACTGGCAGCATTGAGGAGCGCGGTGCGGGTCACCTTGGTGGGATCGATGACGCCTGCTTCGATGAGATCACAGAATTCGCCGTTTTCCGCATTGTAGCCGAAAGCACCTTCGCCGCCCTTGACCTTCTGCACGATGACCGAACCCTCTTCACCAGCGTTCATTGCGATCTGACGTGAAGGTTCTTCCAGGGCCCTGCGAACGATGTTGAGGCCAAGTTTTTCATCGCCTTCCAGGTCCAGGCTGTCCAGAGCGCCGAGGCAACGCAGGTAGGCCACACCGCCGCCGGGGACGATGCCTTCTTCTACGGCAGCGCGGGTTGCATTGAGAGCGTCTTCCACGCGAGCCTTCTTTTCCTTCATTTCCGTTTCGGTGGCGGCGCCCACGCTGATGACGGCCACACCACCCACCAGCTTGGCGAGACGTTCCTGCAGTTTTTCGCGGTCGTAATCACTGGTGGTTTCTTCGATTTGAGTGCGAATCTGGCGCACACGGCCTTCCAGTGCCTTGCGGTCGCCGGCGCCGTCCACGATGGTGGTGTTGTCCTTGTCGATGCGGACGGTCTTGGCACGGCCCAGATCATTGAGGTTGACCGCTTCCAGCTTGATGCCCTTCTCTTCGCTGATCACCTGGCCCCCCGTGAGGATGGCGATGTCTTCCAGCATGGCTTTGCGGCGATCACCAAAACCGGGAGCCTTGACGGCGCACACCTGCAGCGTTCCACGAAGCTTGTTGACCACGAGGGTGGCCAGAGCTTCCCCTTCCACATCTTCAGAGATGATGAGGAGGGGCTTGCCCATCTTGGCAATTTGTTCGAGGACGGGCAGCAGGTCTTTCATGTTGCTGATTTTTTTCTCGTTGATGAGAATGAGCGGATCGTTCAAAAGAACTTCCATCTTCTCGGGATCGGTCACAAAGTAAGGAGAAGTGTAACCCCGGTCGAACTGCATACCCTCCACCACTTCCAGAGTGGTTTCCATGCCCTTGGCTTCTTCCACGGTGATGACGCCTTCCTTGCCCACTTTGTTCATGGCTTCGGCAATGATGTTGCCGATGGTGGCATCGTTGTTGGCGGAAATGGTGCCGACCTGGGCGATCTCTTTCTGATCCTTGGTGGGTTTGCTGATCTTTTTCAGTTCGTCCACCACCGTGGCCGTGATCTTTTCGATGCCGCGCTTGAGAGCCATGGGGTTGGCGCCTGCGGCCACTAGCTTGGAACCTTCAAAGTAAATGGACTGGGCCAGAATGGTGGCCGTGGTGGTGCCGTCACCGGCCACGTCGCTCGTTTTGCTGGCCACTTCCTTGACCATCTGGGCGCCCATGTTTTCGAACCTGTCTTCCAATTCGATTTCCTTGGCGACGGTCACACCATCCTTGGTCACCACAGGACCGCCAAAACTCTTCTCGATGACCACGTTGCGGCCCTTGGGGCCCAAGGTGACCTTGACGGCATCTGCCAGGGTGTTCACACCCTTGAGGAGTGCTTCGCGTGCTTTGACATCATAAATCAGTTGCTTCGCCATGAAATTTCCTCCGTAGAAATCTGGTGTAGATTCTTATGATCGCAATGAGAGTTTTTGCTCATGAAAAGATGCAGCCGGCGAATCATTGCTCAACGATGGCCAGAATGTCGTCTTCCCGCATGATGAGGAGCTCTTCCCCTTCCACCTTGATGTCCGTACCCGCATATTTTCCAAAGAGAACACGGTCACCGGCCTTCACATCCAGAGGACGGCGAGTCCCATCTTCCATGACCTTGCCGTTGCCCACGGCCATCACTTCGCCCTGAATGGGTTTTTCCTTGGCCGTATCGGGAATGATGATGCCACCTGCGGTCTTGGTTTCCTCCTCCAGACGTTTCACCACAACACGGTCATTGAGCGGTCTCAATTTCATTGGTTCAACTCCTTTTTTCATCGTTGATGACAGTATGGGGTTACGCAAAACACAAACGTATGTGATGCACATTGGAGCGCTTCTTATTAGCACTCACTCACAACGAGTGCTTATAGTCACTGAAAAATTGTTTGGCAAGGGGGAAAAGGGGTCAAAGAGGAAAAAAAAGTGAAAAAACGGTGCCGGTGGGTGGGTGGGAATTCATTTCAATGCGGCCTCCCATGTTTTCCATGAGCTGGTAGGTGATGCCCAGTCCCAGGCCTGTTCCCCGGGACTTGGTGGTGAAGAAGGGTTCAAAAACTTTGTCCCGCATCTCGGGGGCAATTCCCGGCCCGTTGTCACACACGTCGATCCTCACTTCACGAGGCCCGTTTCCCTCTTTGACCCCATTGCCGCAGGACACGCCCAGCTCAATGGTTCCCCCTTGAGGCATCGCTTCCAGGGCATTCAAAAGGAGGTTCCACATGACCTGCCGAAACTGGCCCTCATCCAGCAGGAGCGAGGGTTCGCACTGGAAATGGGTGAGCACCCGATGTTTGCTCTCCAGCCGAGCCTGCAATTTCAGCGTATCCAGGATTTCCCCAATGACGGAGCACACGTGAACCCCCTGCACCTGGGCGGCCCTTTGAGCGCCGCGGGTGAGCCAGAGAAAATCGGTGATCAGCCCGTTGATGCGATCGATCTCCCGCCGCACGATTTCAAGGAGCCTTGCATCCATGGAATGGAGCGCAGTACGAGCCAAAAGCATCTGCACGGAGCCACTCATGGCCGCAAGGGGATTTTTTATCTCGTGGGAAATCTCAGCGGCCATGCGCCCCGCCAGAGCAAGCCGCTCCAAGCGTTGCACATGCTTCTGCATGGACTGGATTTCCGTCAGATCCTGAAAAATGAAAACCCAGCCCAGCCTTTCCCCTTCTGAACCATGCAGGACGGAAAGGGTGTATCCCAGCGCCAGGTCCTTCCCCGACGGAGTGCGGTAAGGGATTTCCGAGCGAAGAGGGACGGAAGGAACCCTTCGATTCTTCGCCAGGCCCTCTCCTTCCCGAACCAGCGTGCACAATTCCTTCTGGGACCAGGGCCAGGAACTGAAGTCCATCTGAACGAGAACACCGGTGATGTGCTTGCCCTGAATTCGGTCTTCCTCCAGTTCGAGGATCTTTCGTGCGGCAGCGTTGGAAACAACGACCACTCCGCTCATGTTCAAAGTGAGAATGCCGCTTTGAATGCTTTCCACAATGTTGTGGTGCAGGGAAGCCAAACGTTCCAGGCTTTTCTTCTGACGCGTCGCCTCCTCACTGGATTTGAGCCACTCCTCCGCAAGGTAGCCGCTCAGGTAGGCCACCAGGAAAAATCCCGCCACGTTCATGAGCAGAGTGTGAAAGTAGGTGGCGATGTCGCGGCTGTAGCTCTCTTCAGCCAGCACGTGCAGGGGGGTGATCCACCCGAAGTATTGCAGGTCCAGAAGGAGCCCGTAGGCAAGGGAGCAGCCGGCGGCAATGAAGAGGGCTCCTCTTCGGTACAGAAGCAGGGCGGCACTGATGATCACCGGCATGTAGAAAAATGAAAAGAGACTGTCCACTCCTCCCGACAGGTAAATGAGGACGGTGACGGCCCCCACATCGAAATGGAGCTGCAAATAAGCCTGCCGGCGGTAATGGCCAAGGGTCCTGATTCCCGCAGCGGCCACGATGGTGAAGAGAAAAAGTGCACAGGAGAAGGTGTACAGGGGGAGGAGCTCGGAGGACAGAAGATCGACGCTGCGATAGATTTGAACGAAGAGGGTGAGGGAGAGGAAGAAAACGGCGAGGGCCAGGCGAAAAAGGAGGAGTCCCTGCAGCTTTCTCCTGAGGGACTCCTCCGTGCCAACCGAATCCTGCGGGGTCGCTGTCCGCTCCAAATCAGGAACCTCTCGCCACCACGTCGGCCAACTGAAAGATGGGCAGGTACATGGCCACCAGCAGACCTCCAATGGTGACTCCCAGGAACACGATGAGCATGGGTTCCAGTAGGGACGTGAGAGAGTCCACGGCCACGTCCACTTCTTCATCGTAAAAATCGGCAATCTTGGCGAGCATTTCATCCAGGGCGCCCGTGGCCTCCCCCACCGCTATCATCTGGACCACCATGGGAGGGAACACTTCCGTTTCTTCCAGGGGTTCCGCTATGGAGCGCCCCTCGGCAATGGCCACCCGTGCTTCACGGATGGCCTTTTCAATGACCGTGTTCCCCGATGTGGCTGCAACGGTGTCGAGACCCTCCAGAATGGGAATACCGCTGGCCAGCATGGTTCCGAGAGTTCGACTGAAGCGGGCCACAGCCACTTTGCGGATCAGCATGCCGAAGACGGGCAGGCGCAATAGAATCCGGTCCGTAATATGACGGCCTCTGGGCGTCTTGCGGAACTGGGCGATGCCCACCACCACAAGGATGATGGCCAGCAGGATCCAGTGAAAATAACTTTGAGCGAACTCGCTCATCTGAATCACCATCATGGTGAGTCCGGGAAGACTGGCTCCCGCATCGGTGAACAAACCGGCAAAGACGGGAATGACATACATGAGAATCACCGCCATGACCAGAAATCCGATGGCCACCACAATGCCCGGATAGGTCATGGCCTTTTTGACCCGCCTTTTGAGGCTTGCCAGCTTTTCAATGTAGGTGGCAAGACGATTGAGGATGACGTCGAGAATGCCCCCCATTTCGCCCGCAGTCACCAGGCTCACAAAAAGATTGTCAAAAACCTTGGGATGCTTGCCCATGGCTTCGGAAAGGGTCGCTCCTTCCTCCACGTCTCTTTTCGTCTGCTTAATGATCCTCTTGAAGGTGGGATTGTCCTGCTGGTCGTAGAGAATATCCAGACACTGCACCACGGGAAGCCCCGCGTCGATCATGGTGGCGAACTGACGGGTGAAGATGACCAGTTCCCGCTCTTTCACTCTGGGCTGCAGAAAGGTGATGTAGTCGGAAATGTCTTTGGGTTTGGTCTTGATGCTTTTGACGTTCACACCCTTTCGCACCAAGAGCTGCCTTGCTATGGACGCATTGTCCGTCTCGATGTCACCCTTCTGTTTCCGGCCCCTTCGATCGATTCCCCTCCACACATAGACAGGCATAGGCTGCTCCTGTTGCTTTTGTTCCCATTGAAGATTGAGATCTCACAGTTCAGTTGGATGAGGTGCAACGAAGCACTTCTTCCACCGAAGTGATGCCCTGCTTGATTTTCAGAACGCCGCTTCTCCGCAGAGTGGTCATGCCCAGCTCCACGGACTTTTTCATGAGCTCAGCGGAGGATGCGCCCCTCAGCACCAAATCACGAACCTCTTCGTGCATGGGCATCACTTCGTACAAGGCCAACCGGCCCCGGTATCCTGTGTTGCTGCAACCGGAACACCCTTTGCCCCTGTAGCATTTGAATGTTCCCAGTTCATCCCCCAGGACACCCAGCTCCAAAAGGGATTCATGGGGCACTTCGTCCTCCACGCAGCAATCAGGACATATCCTGCGGACAAGACGCTGAGCCAAAACCAGGTTGAGGGCGGAAGCCACCAGGAATGACTCGGCGCCCATGTTGAGAAGACGGTTGATGGTGCTGGGCGCGTCATTGGTGTGAAGGGTGGACAACACAAGATGACCCGTGAGGGCCGCCTTCATGGCAATCTCCGCCGTTTCAAAATCACGGATTTCCCCCACCATGATGATGTCAGGGTCCTGCCGAAGAAAAGAACGCAAGGCGGCGGCAAAGCTCAGGCCTATGGCATCGTGAATCTGGACCTGGTTGATGCCGAAGAGGTTGTATTCCACAGGATCTTCCGCCGTGGAAATGTTGCTGTTGTTTTTGTTCAGTTCAGACAGAGCACTGTAGAGAGTGGTGGTTTTGCCGCTCCCCGTGGGACCGGTTACAAGGACCATGCCATATGGCCTGTAAATGGCCTCCATGAAATGCCTGTATTGTGACTCATCGAATCCGAGCCGGGTCATGTCCAGCTGCAACCCCGACTTGTCCAGAAGACGAAGGACGACCTTCTCACCAAAAAGGGTGGGCACCACGGAAACACGAAAGTCCATGTCCCTTCCCCGGGCCTTCAGCTTGATGCGACCATCCTGGGGAAGCCGGCGCTCGGCGATGTCGAGTCGGCTCATGATTTTGAGACGTGAAATGATGGCGTTTTTGTAACTGAGAGGGGGTCTCATGATCTCATACAGGACTCCATCGATGCGAAAACGCACCCGCATGGCCTTTTCGTAGGGTTCGATGTGAATGTCGCTCACCTGTTTTCGAATGGCGTCCAAAAGCAGGTAATTGACCAGCTTGACCACGGGAGCCTGTTCCGCGGCTGTTTCCAGGCGTTGAAGATCAAGGTCTTCCGGCTCCTCACCGAGGGCCACATCCGATTCATCATTGAAAAGACCCAGAACTTCATCAAGATTCCCGCCATCGGCAAAATGTTCGCCGATCACTTTCTTGATGCCGCTCTCGGGGGCCACGTGTACCAGAATGCTTTTGCGGGTCAAAAACCTGAGGTCGTCGATGACAAAGAGGTTTCCCGGATCGGCCATGGCGATGTTGAGCGTGTTGCCGATGACCCCAAAGGAAATGGCCTGATATTTGGTGGCGATTTCCATGGGAATGAGATTCACAACTTCCTTGGGAATGTGCAGGCGGGCTATGTCCACTTCGGGGGTTCTGAACTGCCTGGCCAGAAACTCCACAAGGGTTGTTTCATTGAGACAGCCCAGCTTGACCAAAACAGTCCCGATGCGCTCACCGCTCTGTTTCTGCTCCTCCAGAGCACG
>SLCH01000255.1 GCA_007125915.1 Syntrophobacteraceae bacterium | reverse complement strand
CGGTGGGCAGAAAAAAGCCCTGCCCACCCTACGGGATCTGCGCCTCTGGGAGAGTCTGCGTCCTCTGCGCCTCTGCGAGAGTAAGGGGTGGTGGTGGCAGAAGAGCGGTGGGCAGAAAAAAGCCCTGCCCACCCTACGGGATCTGCGCCTCTGGGAGAGTCTGCGTCCTCTGCGCCTCTGCGAGAGTAAGGGGTGGTGGTGGCAGAAGAGCGGTGGGCAGAAAGAAGCCCTGCCCACCCTACGGGATCTACGGGATCTACGGGATCTGCGCCTCTGGGAGAGCCACGAGATGTCCACGAAGAAAGAAGCGAGGGAAAGCCAATGACTTCCAAGGCCATCGTGGTGGGTCTTTCCGATTCCGATCGGGAGCAACTTCAATCATGGATCGCGTCCATCGATCCCTCCATTGATTTTATCCCTCTTGCGGATGTGTCCCACCTGGAATCCCTGGAACCGGAAAAACATTTCCGCCTGGGGGTCTTGGAAATCATGGAAGAGCAATCGAGACCCTGGCGGGATGTTTCCCGGTTGAGGCGCTTTCTCCCTGAGTCTGCTCCTCTCCTGGTGCTCATTCCCGCCAGGGACCCCGCACTCATAAGGCGTTGCGTCAAGAACGGGGCAGATGACTATTGGATCATGCCTTTCAACCGGGAGGTTCTCCTGCCCCGGCTGCAGGTGCTGCTGGAATGGGCCTCCGCTTCGGAAACGGTGAGAGAAGCCGCGGAAGGTGAGGACGCTTCCGAATACGACAGGGCCCTGGGTGGCCGTGTCATGAGTTTTCTGGAAGGGCTGTTTCAATCGAAGGGGGGCCATGGAGTGCCGGTGGGGGGCGAACGCCATCTCATGGGCGGGCGCTGGAAGATGCTTCGCAACCTCGGGGGTGGCAGCTATGGGGAGGTTTGGCTGGTGGAAGACCCCACGACAGGGGAAAGGGCCGTCGCCAAAATTCCCCATTCGGTCAAGAGCAACCGCCGCTTCATGCACGAAGCAGGAATTCTCAAGCTTTTTAGGGAGCATCCCAACGCCGTTCATGTGCTTGAGATCGCCCATGAAGGGGGTAAAGTGGTGCTCATTCAGGAATTTGTGGAGGGCAGGACTCTTCAGGAAATGCTCGATGAGGGCATGGAAGGGGCCCCAAAGGAAAAAGCTTTTCTGCAGCTGGTGCAGGTGATGGCCTACGCCCATACGCAGAATGTCATGCACCGGGACATCAAGCCGGAAAACATCATCGTTCAGTCTTCGGGGGACATCAAACTGCTGGATTTCGGCACAGGAAAGCACCTGTCGGGAGAAAGCGTCAGCAGCACCATCATTGGATCGAGGCCTTACATGTCTCCCGAGCAGATTGAGGGGCGGAGCTGCCTCGGCAGCGATGTGTGGGCCCTGGGCGTGATCCTCTACGCCCTTTCCACGGGATTCATTCCCTTCTATTACGACAACGACAAGGCTCTCATGGACGCCATTCTGGAATGCGAACCGGAAAAACCCTCGGATCTGCAGCCAGGCTTTTCTCCTGACCTGGAGCGCATCATTCTCAGGTGCCTTGAAAAAAAACCCGAGAATCGATATACCCATGCGGGAGAGCTTCTGGAGGATCTTGTGAAAACCTTTCCCTCCTTCGGGAGCGGTCAGGTCCTCGATCAGTGACTTTGATTATCGAAATCAAAGTAAGATGAAAGGTTGCAGACGACGATGAGAGCGTCGATCAGCTGGTTCCGGGCGTCCTTGAACATGCCTTCGATGACGGCCTTGCAGGAAAAACCCGCGTTTCTGCAGGCCTTGATGGCAGCCACCGAATCAAGGGGAATTTCCCCCCACAGCTTTTCAAGTCCCAGTTCATGGCCGAGCATGACCATCTCGTTGAGCATGAGGGTGGCCAGTCCACGATTCTGGAATTGGGGGTCGATGACCACTCGAACCCGCCCGATGTGGCGTTTCCAGCCGTGCGGGACCCTGTGCAGGGTCACATTTCCCACCACTTTTCCTTCCACGAAGGCCAGCAGGGGAAGCACCCGTTCGTAGTTGAGATTTTGCGCCCAATCGTGAATGATCTTCCTGTCTTTCACATTGTGGC
This sequence comes from Syntrophobacteraceae bacterium, assembly GCA_007125915.1. GTDB lineage: Bacteria > Desulfobacterota > Syntrophobacteria > Syntrophobacterales > Syntrophobacteraceae > SLCH01. Next base: position 1,000 of record SLCH01000255.1, on the reverse strand, counting down.
GCAGAAAAATGAGGAGCTCGATGGGAAGCCGGGTGAAAAAATCGTAGAGGGCCTCTTCGTCTTCCTTCACCATGGGTCTGAGCATCACGGTGGTTCCATCTCTGAGTTTCCCTTCTCTCTGTCCAAACATCATGTCAGAATCCTCCCGCCAAATGTGAAAAGTTTTTGGATTCCCCGGTGATCCAGCCCTGTGCCCATCACTCATGGCCTTTCGTGCGCTGCGTGCTAAACTCCCTCCGCCAGCCTTATGGCCAGGTACTCGGGCAGGCCGGCGCTGAGGATTTTTTCCTGAGCCTTGGCGATGTCGTAGGGCACGGCCTTGAAGGTGACCGTTTGCCGATTGACGTCAAAGACCAGGTACCTGGCTCTGTTGTCCTGCTGGCGGGGCTGGCCCACGCTTCCCGGGTTGATGAGGTAATGGTTGTCCGGGTTGAGCAGGATGGAACTGTAGGCCAGGGGAAGAGCAAAGACCTTGCCCTGGGGATTGAGAACCCAGACTCTCTGCTGGTGTGTGTGGCCGTAGAAGCAGACTTGGATGGCCGGCTGCTGTTTGTGCAGCATGTGAAATGTCCGCCTGGCCTGAAACACATTGAGAATGTAGCTGAAAAGACTTTCCGGTGTGCCGTGGCAGAAGAGGAATGACTCCATGATGGAAAAGGTGGAGTGGAAGTTCTTCATGAATTTCAGGGAGCTTCCGTTCAGCTGACGACGAGCATAGTTCAGGGCTTCGTGAGCGACCGCATTGAAGTTGCGCGTCAATTCCGGCTGCATCACGGCCAGATCATGATTGCCCATGATGCACACCGATCCCGCCCCGTGAATGAGCTCCACACATTCCGCCGGATTGGCGTTGTATCCAACGAGGTCCCCCAGGTGAACGGTCATGTCGATGCTGTCGTCTTCCATGGCCTTGAGGACAGCTTGGAGGGCTTCGAGGTTTCCGTGGATGTCCGAGAAAATTCCCAGACGCATTGGTTTCCTGTTCCTTTTCAGAGGTTTT
>SLCH01000122.1 GCA_007125915.1 Syntrophobacteraceae bacterium | reverse complement strand
GGGTGCGCACCCCGTCGCGGTCTCCCAGGTAAATGTTGTCGCCCATGCCGATCTCATCGCCGTAGTAGATGATGGGCGTTCCGGGAAAGGAAAAAAGGATGCTGTGAAGCAGTTCCCTGCGGCGAAGGCTGTTTTCCACGAGAGGCGCCAGCCTGCGGCGTATGCCCACGTTCACACGCATTCGAGGGTCCTTGGCGTACTCGTTGTACATGTAGTCACGCTCTTCGTCCGTCACCATCTCCAGGGTGAGCTCATCGTGGTTTCGCAGAAAGAGAGCCCACTGGCAGTTTTCGGGAATGGGAGGGGTGCGTTTGATGATTTCCACGATGGGGGTCCGGTCCTCCTGGCGCAGGGCCATGTAGAGGCGCGGCATCACAGGAAAATGGTAGGCCATGTGGCATTCGTCGCCCTTGCCGAAGTACTCCACCACGTCTTCGGGCCACTGGTTGGCCTCTGCCAGAAGCATTCGATCCTTGAAGTGATCGTCCACGTATTTGCGGATCTTCCTGATGACCTCATGGGTTTCGGGAAGGTTCTCGTTGTTGGTGCCCTCTTTCACGCACAGATAAGGGACGGCGTCCAGCCTGAGTCCGTCCACCCCCATCTTGAGCCAGAAGGCCAGAACTTTGAGAATGGCCTGCACCACCTTGGGGTTGTTGTGGTTGAGGTCGGGCTGATGGGAAAAGAAACGGTGCCAGTAATAGGCGCCCGCAACGGGGTCCCAGGCCCAGTTGGATGTTTCCGTGTCCGTGAAGATGATGCGCGTTTCGGGAAACTTGGTGTCCGTGTCGCTCCACAGGTAGAAATTTCTTTTGGCCGAACCGGGCTTGGCGCGGCGGGCCTCCTGAAACCAGGGATGCTGGTCGGAAGTGTGGTTGACCACCAGCTCCGTGATGACCCGGATGTCCCTTCGGTGGGCCTCTTTCACGAATTGCCTGAAGTCCCTGAGGTTTCCGTAGATGGAGTGAATGCCACGGTAGTCGGCGATGTCGTACCCGTCATCTTTGAGGGGCGACGGATAAAAGGGCAGAAGCCACACGGCGGTGATGCCCAGATCCTGAAGATAGTCCAGTTTTTCAATGAGTCCCTTGAAGTCCCCGACACCATCCCCGCTCTTGTCGTAGAACGCTTTCACGTGGAGTTCGTAGATGATGGCGTCTTTGTACCAGAGAGTTTTCCTCGATGGCATGCATTTCTCCTTGGAATACGGCGGCACGAAGCCGCTGGGTCTTGTCAGGTGGCAGCAGGAAGGAACCTCAGATCTTTGCGAACCGCGAGCGGTGAAACCCTGCCCTTTGCCCCAACTTCATGGCTCCACCAACTCAGCTCAAAGGGAATATTTTATCAGATATTTCATAAAAAGCATGCCTCATTAGGCCACACCATGCCCCCTCGAATCAATAAAAACCGCTGCGCCACCCCGTGCCCATGGGGGCAAAACCCTTGCATTGCGGGGATTTGCGTACCAGGTGAAGATTCTTTTCCTTCATATTGGCGGGGGAATAAGGGATAATATGGAGGAACATGGCTCTTCCCTTCTCATCTGCCTGGCCTTGAAACAAGAATATCAGGCTGAGTGTTTCACGGCAAAGCACTCTTTACAAGGGGCGAAAGTTTCATGGGAGTGAACAGCATGGGGGTTCGCGCTTCGGGGAAACTGCAGAAACGGCTCGGTCTGGTGGATGTTTACGTGATCTGCACGGGGGCCATGTTCTCATCGGGATTCTTCCTTCTTCCAGGAATCGCCGCTGCCAAGGCCGGACCCTCCGTGATCCTGGCCTACCTGACGGCAAGTCTTGTCATGATCCCGGCCATGCTGGCCACCGCCGAACTGAGCACCACCCTGCCCCGGGCTGGAGGCATCTATTATTTCATCGATCGAAGCTTCGGGCCCGTCATGGGAACCATTGGAGGCATGGGCGCCTGGCTGGTCCTTCTTTTCAAGAGTTCCTTCGCCCTGGTGGGCTTCGGAGCGTACCTTGCCCTTGTGTTCAAGCTTCCCGTCGAGCCTCTGGCCATCGGGCTCACCGTGGTTTTTGCCGGCCTCAATGTTTTTGGCGTCAAAGAAAGCGCCGGGGTGCAGCGGGTTCTGGTGCTGCTGCTTGTGCTGATCATGGTGTTTTACGTGGCCAATGGTCTCTGGTGGGTTGCGGAGCAGGGCTTCGGTGAGATCAACCGGGAAAGAATGACCCCCTTCTTCCCTTTCGGCGTGGAAGTATTGCCTGCCACCGTGGGCATGGTCTTTGTCTCCTATGCGGGCCTGACCAAAGTGGCCAACGTCGCCGAGGAAGTGAGCCGTCCCGAGCGGAATCTTCCTTTGGGGATGGCTGCAGCCCTGCTCACGGTGACCATGGTCTACCTCCTGGGGGTCTACGCCATGCTCAGCGCCATTCCCCCCGAAATTCTCCATGAGGACCTGACGCCCGTGGCCACGGCGAGCCACCAGTTTCTGGCCTGGATGCCCGCCCATACGGGCCTTGCCCTGGTGCTGGCGGCGGCCTTTTCGGCCTTCGCTTCCACGGGGAACGCGGGGCTCATGGCCGCCTCGCGCCTGCCCATGGCCATGGCCCGCGACGGGCTCGCCGCACAGCCCCTTGCAAAGATTTCCCCTTTGGGCACGCCAGCCATTTCGGTGCTCGTCACCGCCGGTTTCATGATCCTCGCCATTGCTTTCCTCAACGTGGAAGCTCTTGCGCGCATGGCTTCGGCCTTTCTTCTGTTCGTCTTCGTCCTGTTGAACCTCTCTCTCGTTGTATTTCGGGAAAGCCGCATCAAATCATATGTTCCCGTCTTTCCCGTTCCCTTTTATCCATGGACGCCCATCGCGGGTGTGGTGATGAGCACGGCTCTCATCCTCGTGCTCGGCTGGCAGTACGTGCTCTTTCTGACCGCCGTCATCACCCTGTCGCTCCTGTGGTACCGTTTCTACGGGGCCAAACGCGTGGACCGGCGGGGAGCCATTTACAACCTCTTTGAGCGCCTGGCCAGGGGAAAGCATGCATCCCTGGAAGAAGAACTGTGGGCGGTGCTCAAGGAACGGGGGCCCTCCGAATACGACTTCTTTGACGAAGTGGT
>SLCH01000042.1 GCA_007125915.1 Syntrophobacteraceae bacterium | reverse complement strand
TGATGGATCTGCGTGGCCTTTCCGGGAAAGGTGCAGGGCGTAGGTTGGGCACGGCCTTTTTGTGCCCACCGATTTTCATGTGCAAATCGGTACCATCGTTTCCAGGGGCGCAGGCGTAAGGTGGGTACGGCTTCATCGTGCCCACCGATTTTTATGCCGCAGCTTACGTTTCGGCTTTTCAGGCCGGCGGTGATGGGCACACTCTTGGTCTCAAAAAGTAAAGCCGCCCTTCCAGAAACTGGAAGGGCGGCTTTGAGATCAGCATGTAACAGCCGGGCGTTTTTATCTTTGCTGGCGTTGGTGCCGAAGGCCGGACTCGAACCGGCACGGGTCTCCCCACCACCCCCTCAAGATGGCGTGTCTACCAAGTTCCACCACTTCGGCAAAAACGAAGGCTAATATAACTGAAATCGCCCATATTGCAAGCCAAAACTGATTCCATACGGTTTTTTGTGGAGGCCTTTCCCCACCTTTGCCACTGATGCCCCCTCATTGCCCTGCGGACTCTCTCAATCCCTTCCGTGAATTCACGGGCCTGGTTTCCTCAAAGTCCACTAAAACCACCCCAGAGTTCGGAACAAAAGCGAATCCTCTTACCCTGGGACCGCCGAACCCCGGACTTGGCAAAGAATTTTTCTCATGAAGAAGAATGGGACGCCGCAGCCGATTCTTCCCCATGGCAGCGCAGCGGTCAGTTCTGATCGTTCAGGGGCATGACGGGCCGGGCTTCGGGAATGGCAGGCCCCGGAGGAGGAAGGGTTTCCTCCACTTCGATTCTTTCCATCACCGATGGTCTCTCGGGCCCAATAGTGAAGTATGAGAGGCTGAGGCTGGTGAGCATGAAGACCACGGCAGCCGCCGTGGTGAGCTTCCCCATAAAAGTGCCTCCGCCGGAACCCCCGAAAAGGGTCTGGGTGGCGCCCCCGAAGGCGGCTCCCATGTCGGCGCCCTTGCCCTTCTGGAGCAGGACGATCAGAATGAGGGCAAAACAGGCCAGCGTGTGTATGACAATGAGTATGGTGTCCATTACTGAGTTGACTTCTCCCTTGTGTGGAATTGGATGATGCGCTTGAAAGACGGCACTTCCAGGCTGGCACCGCCGACGAGCATGCCGTCGATGTCCTCCTGAGCCATCAGAGCATCCACGTTGTCCGGTTTAACCGAACCTCCATACAACAATCTTAGCCCCTTTGCAACGTCTTTGTCAAATAAGGACGCGCAGTTGTCCCGTATGAAGAGGTGCACTTCCTGTGCCTGTTCGGGGGTGGCGGTCTTGCCCGTGCCAATGGCCCACACGGGTTCATAGGCCAGGACCAGTCGGGATGATTCTTCCCGGGAAAGTCCCAGACACGCTGCGGCGATCTGCCTGGAAACCACGTCGAAGGTGTTTCCCGCCTCCCGCTCTTCCAGGGTTTCCCCTACGCAGAGGATGGGCACAAGGCCCTTCTGGAACACGGCGCGCACTTTTTTGCCTGTCTCGTCATCCGTTTCCCCAAAGACGTGGCGTCTTTCTGAGTGGCCGACGATGACGTAGTCGCATCCCGCATCCTGGAGCATGGGGCAGGAAATTTCTCCTGTGAAGGCCCCTTTGTCCTCCCAGTGACAATTCTGGGCCGCCAGCTTGAAGCCGGGCATGTTCATCAGTTGGCGCACCGCCTGCAATGCCGTGAAGGAAGGGGCGATGACCACTTCCCGGTCCTCTACGGGACCCACTTCCCCCTGAAGCTGGGCAACGAAAGAAATGGACTCGTCGATGGTTTTGTACATTTTCCAATTGGCGGCGATGATGGGAATGCGTGTTTGCATGGTTCTCCTTTAGCTTTGGAGAGCTGGTTTTCGGTTACTTGAATTCGTGGATTTGTAGGTTCGCATTTCGTAGGGTGGGCAGGTTTTTTTCTGCCCACCGATTTTTTTTGCAATGTGCCCATCCTCTTTTAGGGAGGGGCGGGTTTTTTGCTGTTGAAGCTTTAAAGGCGGTGGGCACGATGATTCCGTGCCCACCCTACGTTCTTGGATCCATCAGGGATTTTCCCCAGGCTCTTGGATCCATCAGTTCGTAGTAGGGTGGGCAGGGTTTTTTTCTGCCCACCGATTTTTTTGAGCAAGTTGCCCATCCTCATGTTAGGGAGGAGCGGGTTTTTTGGTATTGAAGCTTCAAAGGCGGTGGGCACGATGATTCCGTGCCCACCCTACGTTTTTGGATCCATCAGGGATTTTCCCCAGACTCTCAGGTCCATCAGTACGTTTTCATGCGCTCTCAGGTGCGTCAGGACTTTTCCCTGTGCTCTTCGGTGCATCAGGGCTTTTTCATGCAATCCTGGAGGGCCTGAACGCCGGGAAGAATTTTTCCTTCCATCATTTCCAGGAAGGCTCCCCCACCCGTGGACACATAGCTCACCTTGTCGGCCATTCCCGCCTGCCGCACCGCGGAAGCGGAATCGCCTCCCCCCACCACCGTGAGCGCCTTCGAATCCCCCAGAAAACGGGCCAGGGCAAAGGTGCCTTGGTGAAAGGGCTTGGTTTCAAAGGCTCCCACGGGACCGTTCCACACAACGGTGGAGCACTCTTGAAGGATCTCTTTGAAGGCCTCGATGGATTGAGGGCCCACATCCAGAACCTGCAAGTCGTCGGGAACCTGGTCCACGCTCACCTGCTGAACCGGTTCAGGGTTGTCCAGGCCGGGAGCGGCCACCGCGTCCACGGGAAGGTGAACTTTCACCCCTTTTTTGGCTGCCGCTTCCATGAGCTGGGAGGCCTGTTCCATATAATCGTCTTCCACGAGAGACCGGCCCACGCTCTTCCCCTGGGCCTTGAGAAAGGTGTTGGCCATGGCGCCGCCGATGATGAGGTGATCCGCTTTTTCCAGCAGGCGGCCCAGAAGGCCGATTTTGGTGGACACCTTGGCTCCCGCCACGATCATGGCCACGGGCCTTTTAGGCTCTTCCATGGCTTCATGGAAATACCGAAGTTCCTTTTCCATTTGATACCCCGCAGCACATTGGGGAACGAACCGCGTGATGCCGTGAACGGATGCGTGAGCCCTGTGAGAAACGGCAAAGGCGTCGTTCACGTAAATGTC
>SLCH01000220.1 GCA_007125915.1 Syntrophobacteraceae bacterium | reverse complement strand
TCCTGCATGGGAATGCTCCCTTGGGCACACTTTTCCAGGCACTCCATGGAAGCCATCACCGCCAGCTCGACGGACCGGTTGTAATAACGCCGGTACTTGAACCGGCCACGCCCCTTCTGGAAAAAATCTTCCGTGCGGCTTTGGGGGACGGAACCGCCGCAGGGATAACCCAATCGAGGTTCAAGGGGCGTGAACCAATCTCTTTCCAGGAAGATCTGTTCACCAAATTCCTCCCAGGTGCAACCGGCGGGGGACACCACACCCACGGAAACGACTGCCACGGGCCGCCGCATGGGTCAGGCCACCTCTTTTTCGATTTTTGCGTGATGCGCGATGTAGCGCACCAGGTGATCGACCCGAAGCACATTGCCTCCTGAAGCTTCCCGGAGCATCTGTTCCAGCTGGTGCACGGGGAGATGGGGGTAGGCGCGGTGAAGTTTTTCCAGGGCTTCGTCATGTCCCGCCCCATGAATGAGGGGGCGGAAATCGGCGAGAAAAAGTGCCTTTTCATCCACCTCCATCCCGTAAATGTGTCCGATGGTGAAGCCCAGTTCCAGAAAATCGATGGACTCAAAACCGAGGTCTTCCACAAGATTGGCCTGCGGTTTGACTTCTTGCGGGTCACAGTTGATCAGGTCCGAAATGATGTCCCTGAGCCGGTCGAGTATTTCTGAATCCATGGTCCGGTTTTCCTTTCTGTACTCATTTGACGGCGAGGGAGAGTCCCCCGTCCATCGTGAGGGTGGTTCCGGTCACATAATCGCTGTGTCTGCCGAGAAAGAACAGGACGGCGTCTGCCGCTTCCTGCACACTGGCCATACGGCCCACGGGAACAACTTTGCTCAGGTCTTTGGTTGCCTCAAGGCGGGCGGAAAATTCCGTGGCCACATAACCCGGCGCCACGCTGTTGCAGGTGATCCCCTTGCGTGCGAATTCCATGGCGCAGCACCGAAGGAAGGCTTCAAGGCCGGCCTTGGAAGCTGCATAGAGGGACTGTCCCGGTGCCGGTTGCCGTGCCGCAGTGGAAGACACCCCCACGATTCGGCCGAAACGGTGACGCATCATGTGTGGAATGAGCCGGCGGACCAGTTCCACGTGAGCCACAAAATTGACATTCAGCTGATTCATGATGGAGGGAGGGTCCTGTTTGGGAATCAGGGCCTCTGTGATGGCTCCCGCACAGAGGATGAGAGTGTCGGGGAAAACACCCCTTTCTTCCAGAAGGGCGCAGATTTCCGCCCCGCTGTCCACACCCGAGGCCAGGTCTGCCGGGATGTGGTGAAGATTGTCATGGGCATGATTGGAGGGACTTCTTGAGACGCAATAGACCCGGCAACCGGCGTGCAGCAAAGACAGTGCGGCCTGCAGCCCGATTCCCCTGCTGGCGCCCGTGATGAGCACCTGTTTCACCTTGTCATGAAGGTCGATCACGACGGTTCGTACCTCAAACGGGCATGAGCCAGGAGTTTTCCGTTCTGAACGGCGGAAACGTCCAAAAGGATTCCGTCATCGTGTGGGCAAAAGCCTTCCATTCTCACCTCCACACAGCCTGGTTCACCGAAGGCGACAAAACGGGCGTTGCTTACTCCATGCAAAACCCAGGTGGAAGCAGAGGCAGTGCCAGCGAGCCACCGGCTGGCCGTTTTGTGAAAACAGCTCACCAGGAGAGAACCGGGAATCACGGGTCTTCCGGGAAAGTGGTCTTGAAAGAGGGGGTCTTCCCGGTGGAAAAAGTATTGCTCGCGGTGCAGCGCCTCGTCATGACTCTTCCGGGGATCACAAGATCTCACGCGCTCCATGCCTGAAAAAATTTCCTGTGGTGTGCTCACGCTTCACTGCCTTTCAAGAGTCCAGGACTTCCACAATGGAACGATGAGCAATGTCCGCCAGTCGATCCATTTCTTCTTCCGTGATGGTCAACGGAGGGAAAAAGTAAATGACATTTCCCAGGGGACGGAGAAGGGCTCCGTGCTCCAGGCTCTTTTTGAAAATTTGGAACCCCACCCGTTCCTCCCAGGGAAATCCTTCACGGGTTTCCCGGTCTTTGACCAGTTCTATGGCGGCGATCATTCCCAGTTGACGAAATTCCCCCACCCAGGGCAGGCTTTCGAATTTTTCCCTGTAGGAAGCCAGATGTGCCGATTTGGGCAAAAGGCCTTCAAGAATATTTTCCTCCTCGAAAATATCGAGCACTTCCAGCGCCACGGCGCAGGCTAGAGGATTTCCCGTGTAGCTGTGGGAGTGCAAAAAGGCCTTGAGAGTGGCGTATTCGTCATAGAAGGCGTCGTAGATGGAATCGGTGGTCAAAACCACTGCGAGGGGGAGGTAGCCTCCGGTGATGCCCTTGGAAAGGCACAGGAGGTCCGGTGCCACCCGGGCATGCTCGTTGGCGAACATCCTTCCCGTGCGGCCGAATCCCACGGCGATTTCATCGGCGATGTAGTGAATGCCCCACGTGTCGCAGATTTCCCGAAGTTTTCGAAGGTAAACGGGGGAATGAATTCTCATGCCTGCGGCGCATTGCACCATGGGCTCCACGACGATTCCCGCAATGGTTTCATGATGGCGGCGCACGATTTCTTCCACGTGATGGAAGCATTCCCCATGGCAGGTGTCACGGTGTTGGGCCTCGGGGCAGCGGTAGCAGTCGGGGCCCTGAGCCTGGTAGCCCTTGAGGAGAATGGGCTGATAAATCTGGCGGTAGAGATCGCATCCTCCTACGCTGAGGGCCCCGAGAGTTTCCCCGTGATAGGCGCCCGTGAGGGACAGAAAATGGGTCTTCTGGGGGTGTCCCGATTGTTGCCAGTATTGGAATGACATCTTCAGGGCCGCTTCCACTGCGGAGGAACCATTGTCCGTGTAAAAAACCCGCGGCAGATTGCCAGGGGTGATTTCTGCGAGCTTCGCCGCCAGGAGGACCCCCGGCTCATGGGTCATGTTGGCGAAAATATGGTGGGCCACTTTATCAAGCTGCTGCGTGAGGGCCCTGTTGAGGCGCGGGTGGTTGTGGCCGAAGAGGTTCAGCCACCAGGAAGAAACACCGTCCAGGTAACGCTTTCCGAAGGCGTCCACCAGGGTGA
>SLCH01000229.1 GCA_007125915.1 Syntrophobacteraceae bacterium | reverse complement strand
TGGTCCGTGGTTTGGCCCAGGAAGCGGGAGGATGGAAGACCATCATTTTGCCTGCCTTGAAGAAGTACAAGCTGGCCGTGGTGCTTGATGTTCTGGAAGAAGGGGATTCTGATGCTGTGGAAGAACGCTCTTCCTCGTGGGCCACGGAAGAAGGAAGTGTGTTTGAGCCCACAGCGGCCAACATAGCCGTGGTGCGCTGCATCCAGGAAGATCTGCCCCTCCTGGAAAAGCCATTCCATGAATGGGGCCGCAAATTGAAAATGGGGGAAGATGACTTGCTCCATCTCATTGAGCGGTGGCTTCAGCAGGGAATCATGCGCAGATTTGCAGCGGTGCTCAACCATCGCCAGGTGGGTTTCAAGGCCAATGGGATGATTGTGTGGAGGTGTCCGGAAGAGCAGGTGGACTCCCTGGGAGCAGTTTTAGCTTCCCATGGGGAAGTGAGCCATTGCTACCACCGGCCTGCTCGTCCCGGCTGGCCTTTCAATCTCTACGCCATGATTCACGGTCGAAGCGTGGAAGAGTGTGAGCGCATTGCGGGCAAGCTGGGTGAAGCCATTGGATTGAAGGATTTTCAGATTCTCTTCAGTACGAGGGAGTTTAAGAAGATACGATTGAAATTGTTTTGGAAAGAACCCCAATGAAGGGGCCAGATTGCCACCCTTGCAGAGGGCGAGAGGTGGCAGGGGGATGACGCATGACCCGGGATGATCACTACGAGGCCAGGAAGAAGGCAGTTTTTGACGGCATGTCCAAGAAAGGTCAGGAAAGAGTTCTCAAAGTCGGTTATGAAAACTGGGACCCCTTTCCCGAGCCCAAGGATCCTCGGGACCGCATATTCGGTTCGGCTGCACTGCGATCTCACGCACTGGTGGACCGCTTTTTCAAGGAGCAGTTGAGGGAAATGGAATCGGTGGCCATTCGCAAAGAGCTTTTTGAACTCTGCAGGGGGCTTTTGACCGACGATGCCAGGGCCAAGGCTCTTTATGATTTCTGCCGATGGTTTGAAAAGCAGGACGAAACCGACTGACCGGAGCCTCACCAAAGGGGGAAGGCGAAAGGTGAAATCGGTTTTGTCACGGTTCGCCCCTCACCCATCTTCCTTTGACCCTTTTTCCAATCAGGTGGTCTCCTGCATGCCCGGTTGCCGGCCGTGTTCGCAGGGCCTCAGGTATTCCAGTTCTTCCAGAAGTGCCGGGCGCACATGCACCACTTTCAGTGAGTAGTGAAGGTTTTTCCCCGCCAGGGGATGGTTGAAGTCCAGAAGAACACCTTCCTCCGTTTTGTCCAGCACAAGGCAACTGTACCGGGCGCCCGTTTCGGAACTGGCGGCCATGACCCACTTTCCTTTCTCGAGATCCCGGCCCTTGGGGAATTCTTCGTAGGTCTTCAGTCTCACTTCATTGGGCTGATGGAACCCAAAAGCTTCCCGTGCAGGGATCACGAATTGAACTTCCGCTCCTTTTTCCAGGCCCATCAATCGCCTTTCCAGGGCAGGAAGGACCTGGTCGTAGCCCACCACAAAATTCATGGATGCGGGCACTTCCCCCCCCTTGACACAGGAGCCGTCATCCAGGTGCACCGAGTATTCAATGATGACAAAGGAATCCTTCGTTACTTTCATTTCGTTACCTCAAGGTGGCTGCTGCAGTGATGTCACCCGCTAGTTCTGGTCAAGGCTTTTCCATTCGGACTCTGTGGCCGCATCGAAGGGAAATCCCATGGCTTTGGCTTGCTGGTAGTGCTCTCTGGCGCTGGGAAGGTCTCCCATCATGCGGTAAGCCACTGCCAGGTTGTAATGAGCGGGTGTGAAATTTCCATTGATTTCAAGGGCTTTCCTGGAAGCTTCGACGCTCGCCCGGGGGTTGTCCGCCTGGATGTAAGCCACTGCAAGGTTATTGTGTGCCTGGAGTTGATTGGGATCCAGGTCTATGGCGGTTTGGCTGGCTTCGATGGCCCTTTGAAAGTCACCCTTCTGAAGGTGAGCGGATCCAAGGTTGCTGTGGGCTGTGGCCATATGGGGTTTGATGGCAATGGCTTTCTCGTTTGCAGCGATGCACGCGTCGAGATCTCCTTTTTGATAGTGAATTCCCCCCATGTTCACATAGGCCTCAACCAGTTGAGGATCGCACTCGATGGCCTGCTTGAATTCGGAAATGGCTTCTTCCAGCTGTCCTTTTTGCGCGTAGGCAAGGGCCAGATTATAGTGAAGGGGCGCCGAAGCAGGTTCGAAAAAAAGCTGCTGCTTGAGGTACTTGATGTGCAGGTTGAGTTTCATTTGCGCTTCACTGGGGTGCGACATGATCTCTTTACTCTCTTTAGGATTTGTATTATACGCTGATTCCTGGCCTCAATGGCATGACAGTCGCCTTCGAGGTTGCCCGCCGGCACCGGGCATTCCTCCAGAAGGCCGGACATGTTACGTTGGCGCTGAAGCACCGTGAGGGGAAGTTCCACCGTCGCACTCAGGGGACATGCCTGTCTGCGCGGCGGCCTATTCCAATTGTGGCCCGGTGCCGTCAGTGTTGGGGTTACTTATCAATAAGGTCCGAGTGTGTCAAGGTGCGTCAGTCGCCGACCTGGACCCTTGAAACATGCCGTGTGGCGGCTCTGGCCACATGGGGAAGGGGCATTGCGCCGGGGGACTTTTTTATTGACAAAGAGTTTTGAGCGCGATAATGAGTCAAAGTGAATCTATTCACTAGATGCGCGCTTAAAGGGTTGACAGAATTCATTTTCTGTTGTTTTTTTGCGACCAATTCCTTACGAGGAGACAGTGATGAGCGAGGAATCCAAAGAACGTATTTTGGAGTATGTAAAGTCACAGAAGAAGACCAAGCACTATTTTAACGATCTGTGCAAGGCCATTCCTGAAATCAAAATGATGCAGGCCAAAAAGATCGTCAATGAGCTGGTCAACGAAGGCAAGCTGAAATACTGGTCCAGTGGCAGCACCACCATGTACATGCTTCCCAGTGAAGGCGACGTAGATAAAGAAGAAAAGGGCATGAACTGAAAGTCCCGCCAACTGACCTTGCCGTGGTTTTCTATGCATTTCACATTATATATTGATCTTTTGTG
>SLCH01000250.1 GCA_007125915.1 Syntrophobacteraceae bacterium | reverse complement strand
CCGCCACGGGCCTGGATCATGAGGTCGAAAGCGGGCTTGGAGGCCTCGGGAGTTTGAGAGCCATAGCCGTTGATGGAGCAGCAGATGATGGCCGGGTTGATTGAAGCCAGTGCCCCGTGGTGAATGTTAAGCTTTTCGGCAACGCCGGGCCGCAGGTTGTCGAGCACCACGTCACACTTTTTCACGAGGTCGTGAAAGGCGCGAAGGCCCTCTTCCCGGGTGAGGTCCAGGACCACGCTCTTCTTGTTCCTGTTGAGCGTAATGAAGTAAATGCTTTCTCCCTTGTGGAAATGAGGGGGAGTTTTCCGGGCTGAGTCGCCGCCGGGGGGTTCCACCTTGATGACTTGGGCTCCCAGGTCTCCCAGGATCATTCCTGCAAAGGGCGCCGCCAGAACCTGCCCCACTTCGATCACTCGAATATCATTGAGACACTGCAGCATGAGAAAGGGTCCTCTTCATGGTTGGCATTGCCGCGATTCCTGGAACGCAGGTCTGCACATCAAGGGTCTCGCTTCTCCACAGGTGAGGCCGAACAACGTTTTCGTTGCGGTGCCCTTGAAGCCCCTCATTGTCCATGAACTGTTTAAAGAGCTCCGTGTCCTCTCGGCGTCGGCCTGATTTCTCAATAGCATGGCCAGGGGCAATGTCAAGGCTGCTTCAGCGCTGGAAGGGCTTGGCCTTGACGTTGCTCCTGGCCATCCTGTCTGACTTTTGCCGATAGCGATAGGCCACTCAGTATGAACAATTCCAAAAGGAGTTTGAAGCAGCTCATTCTCAAACTGAAAAATTCCATTTGCCGTTGAACCAGAACAGACCGGCACTGCGCTGACGGGGGAGCAAACTGCCCATCCCCTGTCAATAGCCCAGGTCTTCGAGCTGTGCGTCGGTGAAGCCCAGAAGGTGGGCTATTTCATGGACCAGGGTGATCTCGATCTCTTCGATCAACTCCTCACGGGTGGCACAAAACTCTTCAAGGGGGTCCTGGAAAAGAAAGATGGTATCGGGTTGCAGGGGGAGATCAAACACGCTGCGGTCCTTCAGGGGCACTCCTAAATAGAGGCCGAACAGGCTCGCCCCTGGCGGCACCCCCGCCTCCTCGAGCATCTCGGGACCGGGCTGCCTTTGGACGGTGATCAGGATGTTGTCCATATGCTGCCGAATCTCCTCGGGAACGCGTGCAAGAGCTTGCTGCACGGCCTCGTCGAACTCCTTTTCGCTGAGTCGTGGACGGTTGGCGGTCATATTGATCCCCTCCCTTCATGGAACGTGAATGTGTGGGGCCGGCAGCCAAACGGGATCCCCGTGACCCATTGCGCCACCGGGTCGTGCATGCGTCTGCGACGCTCAAGCCCCCGTTGTGACCCCTGCACTGAACACGCCGAAGCTGCTCTGCAAAGGCTCCCGGCCGTATGGGATCGAGATGGCTGATCGCCTCCAACTTCCACCTGAACCCGTGTGCCCGAACATTGAAGGACCTCTCTCCACATGGCAAGCTCAAATTTCCCGTATGCACTTAAAAATAAGACCTGGACTCTTGTGGCACAGGGGGCAGGCTATTCCGCGCCTTGCCACCTTTTGTTCTGGGAACCCATCGAAGACTCCCGCGAAAACGCTGATCCATCGGTGCACTCGTGACAACTGCGAGCCGGATTCCTTCCTTTTTTCGGCACTTTCCAACAAAACCGTCACTGGGCATGAGCCCTGAGGCAAGGGTTGAGATGAAGACTCTCCTGATTTGTTGTGAAGTGTCCTCGTTTGTGCGGATGGGTGGATTTCAGGCGCAGGAACCCGACACCGGACGAATCCAATATGACAAAGGGGGAATGTTTTCCGATGGTATCGGAAGGATTTTAGGAACTCAAAAAACCTTGGCTTGGTAGTTGAAACACAGACCGAAAAAACGTTTTTGTGTTGGGTATGAATATTTGGAACAATAAAAAGAGGGGTTAAGCACTTGACTTAACCCCTTGATTTTTTTGTGGTAGCGGGGAGAGGATTTGAACCTCTGACCTTCGGGTTATGAGCCCGACGAGCTACCGAACTGCTCCACCCCGCGCCAAACAAAGAGAAGACTACCCCTTTATGTTCCGGTTGTCAACAGATCACAGGAAGTTTTTCTCCCATTGGTTCCCGAAAGGGAAGGGGGCTTGAGGGGAGAACTTTTTCCCATGGAGGAGGGCACATCACAGGGATCCCTTGGAGGAAGGGATGTCCGTGCGTCTTTGATCATGACGGGTGGCCTCGTCCATGGCACGGCCCCAGGCCTTGAAAATGGCCTCCAGAATGTGGTGCGTGTTGACACCGGAATCCACTTTTATGTGAAGGGTCACGCCCGCGTGGAGACAAAAAGCCCTGAAAAACTCGGGTGCCAGCTCCGTTTCAAACCGGCCCACCCGCTCTGCGAGGGGAGGGGTCTGGTACACAAGATAAGGGCGGTTGGAGATGTCGAGGGTGACCGTGGCGCAGGCTTCATCCATGGGAACCACCGCATGGCCGTATCTTTGAATCCCTTTCTTGTCCCCGAGGGCCGATTTGAATGCCATGCCCAGTGTGATGCCCGTGTCTTCCACCGTGTGGTGATCATCGATTTCCACGTCCCCGTGGGCCTTCAATTTCAAATCGAAGAAGCCGTGCACGGCGAAGAGGGTGAGCATGTGGTCCAGAAAAGGAACTCCTGAGTTCAGGTCCCCTTTGCCCGAACCGTCCACGTTCAGTTCCAGCTGGATCTGGGTTTCATGGGTTTTCCGCTCCACCTGGGCCCGCCGGGGAACAGGATTCATGAGGGCACCTCGGCTTTCTCCCGGACTTTGCTCAAAAAACGCTCCTTGTTCACCACAAATCGCTCATGCTGCCCTTCTCCGATCTTTTCCCTGCTGTCAAAGGCCGTGACCTGAAAGGTGAGCTTGCGCCCTTCAACCTGCTGGAGGACCGCTTCGGCCCTGACAGCCATTCCCAATGGTGTGGCCGCCGAGTGGGAAATGTCCATCCTGATTCCCACGGAGGTTTCTTCCGGCCCCAAAAGGGCTTTGACGCATTTCACGGCTGCTTCTTCCATGAGGGCCACCATGGCGGGGGTGGCGAAAACCTCGATTTCTCCGCTGCCCATGG
>SLCH01000082.1 GCA_007125915.1 Syntrophobacteraceae bacterium | reverse complement strand
GTGCATGAGGTCTGCGTCCACCTGGTGACCTCTTCCGCGGGCCGCCTGGTTTATGAGCTGGAAACGGGGCAGGCCATCGAGAGGGAACTGCCCCAAAATGCCAAGCTTTATTCCGAAAAGGATTTCACGGCTCCCTTCGCCAGCGGGTCCTTTCCCACCATGGGAATGGTGATCGTGCCCTGCAGCATGGGGTCACTGGGAGCCATTGCCAACGGAATTTCTCAAAACCTCATCCACCGGGCCGCAGATGTGTGTCTCAAGGAAAAACGCCCCCTGGTCATCGTGCCCCGGGAGACGCCCCTGAACACCATTCATCTCAAAAACATGCTCTCCCTGGCAGAAGCGGGGGCCACCATTCTCCCCCCCATGCCCGGCTTCTATCACCTGCCTCAAACCAAAGATGACCTGGTCAATTTCGTGGTCGCACGCATCATGGATCAGTTCAAGATACCCCACAGCCTCACTGCCCCCTGGAATCCCGATGCCGTGAAGATTCCAGGGAGAGAGAACTGAAGTCCTGGAAACCGTGACGTTGAAATCCACCGTCAATGCTTGAATGCCCGCTGCCCCGTGAAGACCATGGTGACGTTTGACTCATTGCAGGCCTCGATCACCTCCCAGTCTCTCATGGAACCGCCCGGCTGCACCACGGCCGTGATGCCCTGGCGAATGCCCACATCCACCCCATCCCGAAAAGGGAAAAAGGCGTCGGAAACCATGACGGCCCCTGTGAGGCCTCCCCTGGCCTGCCTGGTCTCCTCGTCGATCTCATCCTTCAATTCCCTGGAACGCTCCCCCTTTTCCACGGCCAGCTCCAGTTCCTTGTAGGAAAGCTTGTGCCGGTCAAAACACAGAGCATCCGCATATTTCTGGTAGGCTTTGTAGACGGCGATTTCCGCAACCCCCACGCGGTCCTGTTCCCCCGTCCCAATGCCCACGGTGCAACCATCCTTCACATAGAGCACGGAATTGGAGGTGACCCCCTGCTCCACGAACCAGCCAAAGAGGAGATCTTCAAGCTCCCGGGCATTGGGTTCTCTCAGGACACGATAGGCCTTTTCCTTGTGGGTGGTCTCTGCAACCTTGAGATCTTCCGGGCCCCTGATTCTGTTGAGAGGGGATTGCTGCACGATGAGACCCCCGTCCATGAGGGATTTGAAGTCCACGAAACGAGAGGGCACATACTCCCTGAGCCGCTCTATGCCGGCCACCTGAATGATCCTGAGGTTCGCCCTTTTCTTGAGAATGTCCAGGGACCCTTCCTCGTAATCGGGAGCCGCCACAACCTCCAGATAGTTCTCGGAAAGGAGCCTGGCCGTCTCTTTGTCCACGGGTCTGTTCATGACCACACAGCCCCCGAAGGCGGCCACGCGATCGGCCCTGTTGGCCCGGAAATAGGCTTCCGTCAGGTCCTTCCCCAGGGCGGCTCCACAGGGGTTGTTGTGTTTGAGGATGATGGCGGCGGGTTTATCCATGAGATACTTGATGATGTTGAGGCCATTGTCCAGGTCTGTGAGATTGGTCTTCCCCGGATGCTTGCCTTCCTGAAGCATGTCCTTTTCCGAAATGGCGCTCACAAGGCCCCGGGCGGGATCGATGAACCGGCAGTCCCCCAACATGAGGTTGCCCTGAACCAGTTCGTAGAGGGCTGCCTCCTGGCCCGGATTCTCCCCGTATCTCAAACCCTTCTCTATGAGTTCCCCTTTGGAGTCGGGAAATTTCCAGGACCTTTTTCTGTAGACCAGCTCCTGGTCACCGAAGACCAGGCGAAGGGATTCGGGAAAGTGATCCTCCATGACCGTGCGGTACATTTTCTTCAAATCTTCTGACATGATTTCTCCTCAAATACTGACCAACAAACCTGAGAACACTTTCATCCACCTGCAAATGAACTGAAGCATTGTGAGCTGAAGGGGCGGGCGGTCATTGCTGGAAGGTTGTCCTTCCGATGACGGGCACCCTTTCGCCGGGCTTTTCAATATAAATCCCCCTGTCCACATAACGGAGGGAAAGGAGGGTGTTGGGGCTCAGCTGGTCAAAAGCGGCAAACAGATCTGATATGTTGAAAAAGGCCAGGACCGTGTGGGGTTGAATCACGTGAATGTTTTTTACAACTCCCTCCCCTTTCGTGTCGTAGACCAGCACCATACCTTCCATGAACTTGAGGAGCCTTCCAACCCCGCTGCTGCGCCCATCGGCGAGAGGCCTGTCCGCGGCAGGGGCAATTTCGATGCCTCTGCGGGCCATGTATTCCTGGAAAATGCCGTAATGAATGGTCCAGATATTTTCAGAGGGACGCACCACGCGAACACCATAGTAACGTTCAGCCTGAAGGTGAGGAGCCAGGGGCTCCTGTATGGGCCTTCGGATGGAGGGGCCGATGGAGCTTTCCCGAATGAAGGGCACGACCCTCTCCATCCGCACCCCATTTGAAAGCTTGCCGAGAATGCTTTCAAGGCTCAGCATTTTCCCATCCACCTGGAAAGTCTCCTCCCTGCGCACTATGTGGTCGATGCTGTCCTTCATATGGAAGGCCTGAAACCGCTCCTCCTGAGTGGCGGCGGGATCGATGCGCGGCAGAGGGGGGCTTTCGGGAACTTCTTGAGCGAGATCTGGAGGGGCGTCCTCAGGGGGCTGCTCCTGCAAGGCATAGCGCTCCATGAGGGCAGGAGAAGCATAAGGGGGGGGCAATTCCTCCTCCTGCACCATGGGTGGAACCTGCTCCTGAGGGGGAGGTGTGGTGGAAGGGAAAAGGCTGTGCCAATAATTTCCGATTTCTCCGCGCCACAAGAGAACAGCGCCCAGAAGGCACAGCGGAAGAATGATCCACAATACTTTTTTTTGAACTTTGGACACGGCTCCCTCCTATCCCTGTTGAGTCATTATCAGCAGCCCGGCCATGGGGTTTTCGCCTGCAGCCGTCTTTCCGCTGTATCATCAATTATAATAGTGAACTGCGCAATACCTAATGAAAAGAGAAATTATTGACCTCTTTGGCCCGGTTGTGCTACGGGTAACCCCTTGTCAAAACCATGGTCCATGGGGACATTGGGGTCCGTGGCCCCCGAGAAAATCCCATGCCCGGTGAATTCCCCTTGAATCCAAAGACGG
>SLCH01000182.1 GCA_007125915.1 Syntrophobacteraceae bacterium | reverse complement strand
CGGCCAAAGCGGGATCGGAACAAATGATGTGTGCAAGTTCCTGGGCCGAAGAGTCCTGTTTTTTGACCGCCTGCAATATGCGCATGGCGACAGCGGGAGGGGATGGGAGCTTCAGTTCATCGAGGGATACGGATTCCTTCATGTCCACCGAACAGTTTTGCATATTTCTTCCCCGCGCGTGATGAATGAGATTTGTCCAGCAGAGAAAGCCGGGCTCGCAAAAGTGTTTCGGCAGAATTTTCGAAAAAGTGGAGCAAAAAATTTCTCCTTTCATGCGTTCAGCCCACTGGGGCCGTAAAGCCCCCTGATGGCCAATTCTGGCTTTTTTGCACAAATCCTGGTAGATTTTTCCCGATACCCCATTGAGAGGAGAGCCTTATGCGTCTGATAGAAAGGTATTTTTGTGACAAGGCCAATTGCCCCAGTGTCCTGCTGGTCAATATGAGGCCTTCCGTTGACGTGAGCGCCAATCTCTCCAAGATGGAAGAGATCGTGCAGCTGGCCCACGAAAAGGGAGCCAACATGGTCATTTTTCCCGAACTGTGCGTCACCGGGTATGTGTGGGACGATGTGAATGATCCCCATGACCGGCGGGTGAGGGATGTTTTGCGGGAGGGAGAAAATGGAAACATCGGTGCCACGCTCAATCGTATCCGTGACAGTCTGAGGGACGATGGGCGCGGCTTGGAATACGTTTTCTACAACAACGCCAGAAAGAAGGACGGAGCTTTTCTCAATTCCACCTTTGTGCTCAATCCTTCCATTGATTACCGCTGTGAGGATTACATCTATGACAAGGTCTTTCTTCCTCCCGTGGAAGAGCGGTATTTCAGGCAGGGGACGGACAAAAGGCTCACCATAAAGACCAAATGGGGCTGTTTCGGGTTTTTGATCTGTTACGATTTGTGCTTTGTGGAGCTTGCCAGAAAGTATGCCTTCAAGGATCGGGTGGACGCCATCGTGACCATGGCCCAGTGGCGGTCGGAAGCGGTGCGCGAATATCCCCGCATGAACATCATGACGGACCACTATTACGGAACCCTTTGGGACCTCATGAATTCTTCCAAGGCGGCCTATAACCAGGTTTGGAGTCTTGCAGCCAACGCCGTGGGGCCCCATGATGTGACCGGGGATTACTTTTGGGGCGGAAGCGGCATTTGGGCTCCCTCGGGAATGGCCATCGTCCGTGCTTCCAACATCACACAGGAACTCATCCTCGTGCATAACCTGGACATCAAAGGCCAGCGCTTTCTCGAACGGGATGATTTCGACTACCACATCGATTTCGCCCGTTTTTACAAGGAAATCAAAGACGAAGGGTCTTTCCCCATGCAGTTGCCCTGAGCCGAAGGCCAGACCAAGGGCCCATCGCCGCCACGTGGAGTGAATAAGGATACGCACGCAAACGGCGAGGGCGAGGGCGAGGACATGGGGGCGGATTGTGCCAGGGGCTATTGGCCCTTGTAGACGGGTTTTCGCTTTTCGAACATGGCCGAGAGGGCCTCGTCATGGTCGTTGGTGAAGTGGCACAGTGACTGATAGGCTGCGGATTTTTCCATGATTTCCGGTAGGGTCGAGTGCTGGCCCGAGCGCAGCAGGCGCTTGGTGAGTCTCAGTGCCTGGGGCGGCTTGGAAGCGATTTTGGCCGCCAGTTCCCAAGCTTTTTCCAGCAGCTGCTCGTGCTCCACCACGTGGTTGATGAGGCCCAGGGAGAGGGCTGTGTCCGCATCGATGGTTTCCGCCGCGAAGATGAGTTCGCAGGCTTTGGCCATGCCTATGACGCGGGGCAGAGTGAAGGCGCTTCCGTCTCCGGGGATGAGCCCCACATTGAGAAACGTTTCTCCGAAAGTGGCTTTCCTGGAGGCCACACGTATGTCGCACATGAGGGCCAGGCCGCAACCGGCACCCACCGCAGACCCGTTGATGGCAGCGATGGTGGGTATCTCCACCCCATGGACCGTGAGGAGAACATCCTGAAGGTCCCGTCGATAATTTCCAACGATTTGAGCGGGGGTTCCCTGGAACATGCCTTTCCGTTCCTTCATGTCCTTGACATTGCCTCCCGAGGAGAAGGCGGGATCCACGGCTGTGATGACGAGGACCTGCGTTTTCATGTCTTCGTTGACCTGTCGGCACACCTCCTTGATTTCGGCAATCATGTCGGGATGGGTGATGGCGTTTCGGATGTCCGGCCGATTGAGGGTCATGGTGGCGATGCCTTTTTCGCTCTGGAACTGAATTTCTTTGAACTCCATAATTGACCTCCAGTATGAATTGACATTTCAGGGGAGTGTTTCCCCTGCACACCTGCCAAAGCAATGAACCAACATGAAGGGTCTGTCAAACCTAATATGATGAATTGGGCCCTTCCGCCCGAGGGATGTGAACAGCAAACAGGCATGCAGCGGTGAAATCTGCGGAACTTCAAAAAATCTTTGCCAAAGCCTGGTCCAGATCATCACGCAAATCCGTGAAGTCTTCACACCCCACCGACAATCGAACCAACTCATTCACGATGCCCGCCGCATTCCTTTCCTTCTCGGGGATGGAGGCGTGGGTCATGGATGCGGGATGTTCGATGAGGGAATCCACTCCCCCCAGGGACACAGCCAGAGTGATCAGGCGCACGCCGTTCATGACGGCGATTCCTCCCTCGAGACCGCTCTTGACCCCGAAGCAGATCATGGATCCAAAGCCGTCCATCTGTTGCTTGGCCAGCTCATGCTGAGGGTGGTCCGGCAGGCCGGGATAGCGGACCCACTCCACTGTGGCGTGATTCTGGAGAAATGCGGCCAGTTTCATGGCATTTTCCTGGGCCTTTTCCATGCGCAGGGGCAGAGTGCGGACTCCTCTCAAAATGAGCCACGCCTGATGGGGATCCATGGTGGAACCAAAGAGGCTCAGAATTCTTTTGATCTGAGTGTGAGTTTCTTTCCGGGCGGTGACGATCATTCCTCCTACCACGTCGCTGTGGCCGTTGATGAACTTGGTGAGGCTGTGCACCACGAGGTCGGCTCCATGTTCCAGAGGACGCTGCAGATGGGGGCTGGCAAAGGTGTTGTCCACGACCAGAAGGGCTCCATGCTCATGGGCCAGGGAAGCTGCTTCCCGCAGATCCGTGAGAATCATG
>SLCH01000136.1 GCA_007125915.1 Syntrophobacteraceae bacterium | reverse complement strand
GACGAAAGCAAATCCGCCGAGGTGGAAAAGGTGGAAGTGAGCATCCCTGAGGCCAGGTCGGCGGTGAAATCCCTGGAATTGGATTCTTCCGGGCGCGTGGGGCTTTCGGGAGCGGAAATCATTGTGTCGGGAGGCCGCGGCCTGAAAGAAGCGGACAACTTCAAAATCCTCGAAGATTTGGCCACGGCCCTCGGCGCTGCCGTGGGAGCTTCCCGTGCGGCAGTCGACTCGGGCTGGCGGCCTCATGCCGACCAGGTGGGGCAGACGGGCAAGGTGGTGAACCCCAATCTTTACATAGCGGTTGGTATTTCCGGTGCCATTCAGCATCTCGCGGGCATGGGTTCCTCCAGGTACATCGTAGCCGTGAACAAAGATGCCGACGCGCCCATTTTCACCAAGGCGGATTATGGCATCGTGGAGGATCTTTTCCAGTTCCTGCCCGCTTTTGTGGAAGAAGTGAAAAAACACAAAACTTCCTGCTCATGAGGTTTCAGGGGCATTTGAAGGGGTGCTGTTCAGGGTTTTGAAGAAACAGCCCCTTGAAATCCCATTGCCGCCAGGAGCCCATGGAAGGGAAGGGCGGCCTTCGATGCTTTGAGCCGGTCATGAAAAAGGAGGGGTTCAATGGAACGCGTGTGGCTTGAAAGCTACGATGCCCGAGTTCCTCGGTCCATCAGTTATCCTGGAGAATGTCTGCCGGTCCTCCTGGAAAAGAACCTTTCCAAATACGGCGGGCACACGGCCACCAGCTTCCTGGGGGCGGAACTCACCCATGCACAGCTGTGGCATCGCGTTCTGAAGCTGGCTGCAGGGCTTCATGCGCTGGGGGTCGGCCGCGGCAGCAAGGTGGCCGTCATGCTGCCCAACTGCCCCCAGGCCATCATGGCCTATTATGCCGCTCTGCGCCTTGGGGCGGTGGTGGTGCTCACGAATCCTTTGTATGTGCAGAGGGAAATGATCCACCAGTGGAATGATGCGGAAGCGGAATTTCTCGTGGTGCTCGACCATCTCTTTCCCAAGGTGGAAGAGGTCATTCCCAGGACATCCATAAAGCGGATTCTCGTCACCACTCTCAAAGAAGAACTCCCCTTTTTTCTCCGCCTGCTTTATCCCTTGAATGCCAGAAAAAACAAGCTGTTCACCAATGTTCCCTACGATGATCGAGTCCTGAGTTTCAAGAAGCTTGTGGATTCTCACGAACCCTATGCGCTCCCCTGCCAGGTGGAACTGGACGACCTGGCCCTGCTTCAATACACGGGTGGAACCACGGGAGTGGCCAAGGGGGTGATGCTCTCCCACCGAAACATTCAGGCCAACGTGGTGCAGATCACCTCCTGGTTTCCCGATCTTCGCCGGGGAAGAGAGCGATTCCTGTCCATACTGCCCTTTTCCCATGTTTTTGGAATGACCGTCTCCATGAACATGCCTCTCTACACGGGAAGCGAGGCGGTGCTCCTGCCCAGGTTTGAGATCAAGCGGTTCCTGAAGACCCTGCAAAAGAAGAAGGTGACCATCCTCCCAGGCGTTCCCACTCTCTTTTCGGCCATCATGAACCATGGCCATGTCCGGTCTTACGACATGTCCTCCATCAGGTACTGCGTGACCGGCTCCGCTCCCATGCCCGTGGAAATTCTCAAGCAGTTCGAATCCATGACAGGGAGCATCATCATCGAAGGTTACGGCTTGACGGAAGCCAGCCCCGTGACCCACTGCAACCCCTTGGAGGGAGAACGAAAAGCGGGATCCATCGGCATCGCCCTGCCCGACACCGATTGCAGGATCGTGGATTTGGAAACGGGCGAAAAGGAGCTTTCCCCGGGCGAGGACGGGGAACTGGCTGTCCGCGGCCCTCAGGTGATGCAGGCTTACTGGAAAATGGAAGAGGAAACGGCTGCAACGCTGAAAGAGGGCTGGCTTCTTACGGGGGATATCGTCCGAATGGATGAGGCGGGCTATGTGTATGTGGTGGATCGAAAAAAGGACATGATCATTGCCAAGGGCTACAATATCTACCCGAGGGAAATTGACGAGGTGCTCTATGAACATCCCAGCATAGTGGATGCGGTGGCCCTGGGGGTTCCCGATCCTCACCGGGGAGAAACGGTGAAGGCTTATGTGGTGGTCAAAGAGGGGGAACACCTGGAGGAAGAAGAGGTGATTGCCTTTTGCAGGGAGAGACTGGCTGCCTACAAAGTTCCCAAGCTGGTGGAATTCCGGGACTCCCTGCCCAAAACCATGGTGGGTAAGGTTCTGCGGAAAGAGCTCAGAAAAGAATACGAAAGCCAAAGAGAAGGGTCTGCCCAGGGGAAATGAAGTGCTCCGTGCCCAGGCGCCCCGCGGGTTCTCCATGCACAGAGGAGGGGATATCCCCCGTTCATCGAGGGCATTCCCCATAATTCCTTCGAAGATTGCATGAACATGGATGCAAAAAAGAGCTTCGGGTCGGCGCTTCCTCTGGTGGACGCCAGTCTGAAAGAGGCGGCGGTCGATTTCTTTCATTTTCAGAACCGGGGATATCCGAGGCGTTCCGCTCTTCAGTGGGTGGGGAACCGCTATGCCCTGGGGAGCTCCCAGCGGCACCTCCTCCTCAGAGGAATTTTTCCCCAGAAAGATGGCCTCAAAAGAATAAGCAAACGCGCACGGGGTTCCGCGTGGCAAAAAAAGCTTCTGGTGGTCGACGGGCACAATGTGCACATCACCCTGGAGAGCGCCCTTCTTGAACGCCCCCTGATCCTTGCCAACGATGGTGCTGTCCGGGACCTGGCAGGGCAGTCCTCGTCATTCCGTGTTTCTCCCGTTTCGGAAATGGCCCTGCAGTTGCTCATGGAATTTTTTCGCCACCACAGACCGCTGGCTGTCTTGTTCCTCTTTGATGCACCCATGAGCCATTCGGGGCAGTTGGCCGGGCTTTACAGGCAGGAACTTCGCGGCATGGGCCTGAAGGGAGATGCCCGCACCGTACCCGTGCCCGAACGGGAGATTCCCCTTGACCATTCCGTTGTTGCGAGCAGTGACCATGCCCTTCTGGATGCTTCCCGGGAGTGGCTCGATCTGGCTCGCTGCACTCTGAACAGGACCGGGCTTCTCCACCTGGCGGCCGACTTTTCTGAGCTTCGCATGGTGCGCCCTCCCCGTGGCTTCCCTTATAT
>SLCH01000218.1 GCA_007125915.1 Syntrophobacteraceae bacterium | reverse complement strand
GCGAAGGGTTGCGGCTCAGAATGTTCATGTCCCGTACGTATCCCTCTTCCAGGCAGGATACAAAGAGGTCCACACCGGGAAAATTGAGCGATTCCAGGAGCCTGGGAAGAACGACGCTTTGCAGTTCGTTGGAGGCGAGGTCCAGAAGGTCCACTTTTTTCTGGGAATAGACGGCTATCTTGTGACCCATCTCCGGACGAAGGTAAGGGTGGCTCACGGCGACGAGCCGCGGATAGTCCCCACCCACCCGGTTGACCGCTCGCGTTCCAAGGCCGAATACGAGTCGAATGATGCCCTGGGAAGGGTCGATGCGGTCTGTCCAGCGGTATAGGTTGTGGGAAAAAGCCACTCCCGCCAGGGAGGGGAAAAAGTATTCCCCATGGCGCATGCCCGCCACGCGCTGCACCAGGATGGCCATCTGCTCGTCCGAGTTGCCCAGGCCACGCCGCTTGCGGTAGGACAGTGCATCGGGATTCACCGAACTGGCATACACCAGCTTGACAGCCTGCAGAAAAGCTTCCAGCCGGTTTTCGGGGCTGCCCTGGTTGACGCAGAATTCACTGCGGTACTTTCCTGCGAAGGCATTTCCAAACCCGTCTTCCAGGAGGCTGCTGGAACGGACGATGATGGGAGCCTGCCCGAAATAGTCCAGAAGGTCTTTGAACTGCTCCATGATTTCATGGGGAAAAGTGCCGGCCAAAAAGCGCTCTTCCACCTTTTCAAATTCCTGTGGAGAAATCTGGGAGTTCTGCGTGAGACGAAGCCTCAGCCGGAACAGGTCGTTGTTCACCAGAAAAGTGAAGAACACGTCCGAGCCGATGAAAAAAGAGTCGTGCTCCTCGAGCACCTCCGAAAAATCCACCTCCCCCAGGCTTTTTTGAAGAATGCGGCGGGCGAGGAGAACGCCCGCGGCCTTTCCCCCGATACGTCCCGAACCGATCAGCCGGTTTCTCACCGCAATGAGGTCGTTCAAGGTGAGGTATTGGTCGGCGAGGCGGACGAACTGGGGCTGATTCCCGATGATCATCTGGGAAAGTTCCTGCTTGAGGGCCTGTATTTCAGGGGAGTCTTCCAGCTGTTCCAGCTCTTCTTCGCTGAATTGGGCCAGCTTCCTGTAGACGCTGTCCCATGGGGCGATGGAGTCCGTTCGCATGCGAAGGGGGATTTTCCGCGCTTTCAGGGAGAGGGTGGAGGCATCGCCGCTTCGAAAGAGAGGGATCAGTTTGCCGTCGGCATAATGATGGGGGAGAAACATCTGGGAGGAATAGCGGTTCCAGACCTTGAGAGGGTGGATGTAGAGCTCTTCCCCCTGGTGGTAGAGGTCGATGAGAACCTGGGTGGTGTCCCGAATGCGGGCAACGGCCCTGTGGGAGTGCTCCCCCCGTGTCAGGGCGAAGTAGGCGATGGTGTCCAGTTCGTACAGGTAAGGGCAGGTGAGCTGGAAAAAGTTGGCCACCAGTTCGTCCGTGGCCCAGTCGGCCACGAGGGAGGACAAATTGTCGAAAACATAGAAGGCCCCCGGGCCGATGTCTTCGATGATGCAGCTCACTCGCCCGCTGAAATGATCGAACCCCGGTCGGGGATCGACTTCTTTGGTGATGATGGCAGGGTCTGGTTCGAGAACCCCCTCGTGGGGAGCGAACCGCACGTAAATCACGGTGCGGTTGTCCTTCAGGGCCTGCCGCACGAAGGGCTGAACCACCTTCATGTAGTTGTCCAGCCGATCCACCTGCCAGACCACATTGTCACCCATGTGGAGACCCTCGATGACCTCATCCAGGGCGGGCATTCCAGTGCTGACAATTTCCGGTGACGACATGGTCCCTTTCTTGACAGCCAAACCGTCACAGGGCAGTCCCGAGACGGTTTGGCCTCGCGTCTAAATCCAGCCGCGCAATTTCATGGCTTCCACGACCCGTCCCACCGAGACGGCGTAGGCGGCCTTGCGCATGTTGATCTTGAATTTTTCCGAGGTTTGAATGACCTCATGGTACGCCCTGGTCATTCGCTTGTCGAGCTTTTCGTGAATTTCCTCTTCGTCCCAGTAATACATGTACGCGTTTTGGACCATCTCGAAATAGGAAACGGTCACGCCCCCCGCATTGCAAAGAAAGTCGGGAATGACATGTATTCCTTTATTGTAGAGAATCTCATCGGCTTCGGGGGTGGTGGGGCCGTTGGCCAGTTCCACGATGATCTTCGCTTTGATCTGGTCCGCGTTCCTTTCCGTGATGCTGTTCTCCAGGGCGGCCAGAACCAGCACATCCACGTCCAGGGCCAGGAGCTCATCATTGGTCAGGTTTTCCGTGCCCTCGCAATTCATGACCGTAGAGGTGTTCTGCTTGTGTTCGGCCACCTTGGCGGCGCAAATGCCGTCTTTGCAGGTCACGGCGCCCCTCGAATCACAGACGGCCACAATTTTTGACTGAAACATGGATTCGGCCAGTGACGCGGCGTAGCTTCCCGCGTTGCCATAGCCCTGAACGGCCACCGTGGCTTTGCTCAAATCCAGGCCCACCACCTGGGCTGCTTCACGAAGGGCGTACATGCCACCCCTTGCCGTGGCGTCGCCCCGTCCCGACGAACCTCCCAGGGGAAGGGGTTTCCCCGTGATCACGCCGAACTGGTTCCTTCCCACGATGGAAGAATACTCATCGACCATCCAGGCCATCACCTGGGGGTTGGTGTACACGTCCGGTGCGGGAATGTCTTTTTCAGGACCGATGAAGGAACCGATAGCCCGGACGTAGCCGCGGCTGATGCGCTCCAGTTCGCCGGGCGAGAGTTCTTTGGGGTTGCAGATGACGCCGCCTTTGCCGCCGCCCAGAGGGAGATCGAGCATGGCGCACTTCCAGGTCATCCATGCGGCGAGAGCACGCACCGTGTCGATGGTTTCTTCGGGGTGGAAACGGATGCCCCCTTTCGTCGGGCCTTTGGCATCGTTGTACTGGACTCTGAAGCCCTGAAAAACCCTGGTGCTTCCGTCGTCCATGCGAACGGGGAAGCTCACGTGGAATTCCCGCATGGGGCTCAGGAGCACCTCGCGGGTGCCTGGGTTCAGCTTGAGAATGTCTGCGCAGTCGTTGATCTGCTGTTGTGCAATTTTGAAAGGATTGTTTTCGTTGTTGCCTGACATCTACCGTTGACCTCCACTTT
>SLCH01000022.1 GCA_007125915.1 Syntrophobacteraceae bacterium | reverse complement strand
GTGGGCGGGCCCCGCTCCCTTTTCATTCCCGAACTGCCCAAAAGCCGGAGCGGAAGGTGGCGGTTGCGGGGACTTCGCCTCGTCCACACTCACCTGCAGGAAGATGCCCTCACTCAGGACGACCTCATGGACCTGGTGTTTCTGCGCCTCGACTGCGTGGCCGCGGTGCGGGTGGACATGCACGGCGGCGCCACACAGCTGGAAGTGGCCCACCTCATGCCTTCAGCCCATGAAGACCGCGCCGGCTGGCGCATTCTGCCTCTCGTTCCCTGCCATGACCCTGATCGCCTCGACTTTCAGGAACTCATTCAGTCCCTGGAAGACGAACTGGAGCGGAGCCGCATGGCCCAGCCCGCTTCTGGCCGGGGAGACCGGGCCATTCTGGTGAGCGTCACCAGCGCCGGCCGTGAAGAGGCGAAGGCTTCCATGGATGAGCTGGTGGAACTGGCTCACACCAGCGGCATCACCGCCGCGGACACCATCATTCAGCGCCCTCGTGTCATCAACCCCAAATACCTCATTGGAAAGGGAAAACTGAGCGAAATCGTGCTGAGAGCCCTTCAGTACGGCGTGGATCTCCTCATTTTCGACCAGGAACTCAACCCTTCCCAGGTGCGCTCTCTCACGGACAACACGGAACTGAGGGTCATCGACCGCACTCAACTCATCCTGGACATTTTTGCCCAGCGCGCTCGAAGCAGCGAGGGCAAAATCCAGGTGGAAATGGCCCAGCTCAAGTACCTTCTGCCCCGCCTGGGGATGAAGGACGATGCCTTGTCCCGGCTCACGGGAGGCATCGGAACAAGGGGTCCCGGTGAAACCAAGCTGGAGATCAATCGCCGCCGCATTCGGGATCGAATCAGCCAGTTGGAAAACGAGCTGAGGCAGGTGAAGAAAAACCGGTCCCAGAGAAGATCCCGCCGCGTGCGCAAGGAAATGCCCATCATTTCCATCGTGGGATACACCAACGCGGGTAAGTCGACCCTGCTGAACACTCTCACCCAGAGTGGCGTGTTTGTGGAAAACAAGCTCTTCGCCACCCTGGACCCCACCAGCCGTCGGCTGCGCTTTCCCAGGGATTTTGAGGTCATCATCTCCGACACGGTGGGGTTCATTCGGGACCTGCCCAAAGACCTGGTGGATGCCTTCGCGGCGACCCTGGAAGAACTGGACGATGCGGACCTGCTCCTTCACGTGGTGGATGTGAGCAATCCCAGGTTTGAGGAGCAGATGGCGGCTGTGGAGCGCATTCTTGCAGAACTGGAGCTGCACCGGAAACCGAGCATCCTCGTTTTGAACAAAATGGATCGGGTGGAGCCCGAAGAGCTGGATCACTACCTGAGAAAGTACAAGGGAATTGCCATTTCCGCTCTCTCAAAGGAGACACTGGCTCCCCTCATCCAAGCCATGGAGAGCCAGGTTGACGCCATGCTGGTGCAAAGGGGGCAGGAAGATATCGGCAAGGGAGAAGGGGGGGAAGCTGCGGAGGAACAGGGCAGGGAAGGGATGCAGGACGACGTTCAGTAGGGGCTGCCTGCTTTTTTTGCCAGAATTTGGCGGCTTTTTTCCACGTCTTTTTTGATTTGCACAATGAGTTCCTCGATGCTGGAAAATCTCTTTTCGTCTCTCAGGCGTTCCAGGAATCGAACGGTGATGTGTTCACCGTAAATGTCTTCATTGAAGTCGAGCAGGTGTACCTCCAGTGAAAGGGGGGTGTCTCCAAAGGTGGGATTGTAGCCCATGTTGGCCGCCCCTCCGTAGGTTTTCCCCTTCACTTCCACTCGAACCACGTACACTCCGGGCCTCAAAAGGGCCTGAGGCGCGGGACGAATGTTGGCCGTGGGAAAGCCGATGGTTTTCCCGCCGCGGCGCCGCCCGGTGATCACCGTTCCCGATATGTCGTGGGCCCGCCCCAGAAGCCGGTTCACCTCAGCTATGTCCCCGGCCTTGATGAGCTGGCGGATGGCCGTGCTGCTCACCACAGTGGTGCCCATCTTGATGCCCGAGAGAGTGGCCACCTCGAAACCGAATTCTTCCCCCAGTTCCTGAAGGTAGGTGATGTTCCCTTCCCGTTCACGGCCGAAACGATAATCGTGGCCCACCACGATGCCCCGCATGCCGATCTTGTCCACCAAAATGTTTTTTACAAAATCCCTGGCGGAAATGCGTGCGAATTCAGGGGTGAAAGGAATGACGATGGCAGCGTCCATTCCATTGGCCTCGATGAGTTCCAGTTTTCTCTCGTGAGTGGTGATGCGTTCGGGTCCTTTGCCGGGAAAGAGCACTTCCAGGGGGTGGGGGTTGAAGGTCATGACCAGGGCTTCGCCCTGGAGTTCCCGTGCCCAGTCCCTGACCTTGCGAAAAAGAACCTGGTGGCCGTAGTGAACCCCGTCAAAATTGCCGATGGTGATGACTGGATTTCTGAAGGATCTCGTTATGTTGTCTACGCCCACAAACACGTCCATAGGAATCGTTTCAACCTCCCCTTCACTAAAAATGACCTTGACAGCAAAAGATTTTTAGCATACGTTACGCCCTACCTGAATGCAACGTTTTTATGAATGAGCCGAAGTGGCGGAACTGGTAGACGCGCTAGGTTCAGGGTCTAGTGGGCGTACGCCTGTCGGGGTTCGAGTCCCCGCTTCGGCACCAGCAAAAATCAAGGGGTTACGGGAAACCGTAGCCCCTTTTTGTGTTCGGTGCATTTGGTCTCGCAGGCATCACGTGCGCAGGTCGCTTTTTTCCTCGACCAGCGACGAACAAAAACCCATGCTTTCGTTGCAGCAATGGAAGAAACTCCGAGGATAAATGTTGCTGGCGGTTTTTACCATTTGCCATCAAGAAAAGACGCAGGGCCCGAAGCAAGCCCAGGCGCTGCCTGACACCCTGTGCACCACCCCGCTTCCCGGCCATGTTCACCTCCCTCAAATTCTGCCCGCGTCTTTTCAAGAGTCTCATGCCTTCGTGCCGGTTTTTATACTTGTCAAGCTTGGAGAGTTGCGTTCTGTTTCAACAGGGGAGCGTGGGCACAGTGCCGCTGCCCCATGGTCCTGATGGCCCAGGAGCCTTCCCCAAAGCCTGCCCTGAGGTGGCGAAGGGTTTCAAGGGTCCAATGGGAGACGATGGTTTTTCCCCCGGCATGCGGGGGTTGGACGGGACACTGGGGAAAAATGTTT
>SLCH01000001.1 GCA_007125915.1 Syntrophobacteraceae bacterium | reverse complement strand
GAATCAAGGTCCTCACCGGCGACTCCTGAGCAACGGTGTGTCGGCAAACTTTTCATGGAGCATGGCTTCCACCGGGTCCACCGCAAAGGCTTCAAAATCTGTGTTCTCACGGAGGGAAGTTGTTTCATTTCCGTGTGAATCGGGCCACTCACCGCCTGCCTTTTTTCCTTCACAAGGTGCTTGCAAATCCAGGAAGAGTTCATCGTCTTTTGCGGCAAAGGGCTGCCAGGAAAGCTTTTTGTCCGTTGTTTTTTTTGTCGTCATGTTTATGGCCATTTTTGAAGGGTCGTTCACTGTGACCAGCAGATCAACAGGAGAGCTAAGAGATGGGAAGAATACCGGACAGTTGCCTGCCACCCAGAGACTTGTGGCCGGAATACATCGTCCCCGATGAATTTGCCGACACACCTATGGAACTGAATCTGGCGGACTCTCTTCTGGATCGCCACGTGCGTGAAGGGCGGGGGGAAAACATCGCCATAAGATTCATGGACCGGACCATTTCTTATGCTCAGCTGCAGCAGGCGGTCAACCGCTTCGGCAACGCCCTCAAGTCCCTGGGTGTGGAACCACAGGACAGGGTGGGCATTCGTCTGGTGAACTCACCCCAGGCCATCATCACCATTTTCGCCATTGAAAAAATCGGCGCCATCCCCGTTCCCACATCCCCTCTCTGGTCCACGGGGGAAATCACCTTTGTGGCCAACAATGCGGAAATGAAGCTTTTCGTGGTCAACGCCCCCCTCATGGGCCCCATGGAAGGAGCAAAGCCCGCCTTTCAGTTCGGCACTCGAGTCATCGTCATCGGTGGTGTGCCCGAGGAAGTCCGCGCCCGGGGCGACCTGGTTTTTGAAGACCTCCTGGAAAAAGGGGCGCCTGAACTGGAAGCCACCATGCTCCAGGCCCATGACATCGGCATCATTCTCTACACTTCGGGCACCACGGGCATGCCCAAGGGGTGCGTTCATTTTGTCAGGCCTTCCCTCATAGAGGCCAGAATGGTGAACAAATATGTCTACAAGCTTCAGCCGGGAGACATCCTGGGAGGTGCGGCGCCCGTTTCCTTTGCCGCCGGTTTTGGAACCTTCTCTCTCCTACCCTTCGAAGGAGGTGCCGGCGTGTCCCTCATACCCAGGTTTTCTCCTCCCGACATGATGGATCTGGTGCAAAAACACGGCATAACTGTGCTCACGGGCCTGCCCACAGCCTACCGGGCCCTCATGAAATACCCTCCCTTCAAGGAATATGACCTGAGTTCAGTCCGGTTGTACACATCGGGGGGAGACGCTTTGGGCGCCGAGACTCTGAAGGCCTGGGAAAACCTCACGGGAAAGCCCATCTGGGAAGGGCTGGGTGGCACAGAAATGCTCCACCTGGTGACCTCCAACACCATGAATGCGTCGCCCGTGCCCAACTCCATCGGCAAGCCCCTTCCGGGAGTGCAGGTGAGGGTCATCGACACGGCGGGGAAGAACTGCCGGCCCAGGGAGGTGGGCAGCATGCTTCTCAAGGGCCCCTCGGGAACCCTTTACTGGAAACCCTATGAAGATGGAGAACGGCTTCTCCAGTCTCAGGCCAGGGGAGTGCGCAAGGGATGGAATCAGATGGGGGATGCGGTTTATGAGGATGAAGAGGGCAATATCTTTTTCGTGTCGAGGGAAGATGACATGATCAAGAGTGCCGGCTACCGCATTGGACCCGCAGAAGTCGAGTCGGCCATTGCCAGGCATCCCAGGGTGGCTGATGTGGGCGTGGTGGGAGTGCCCGATCCTGAAAAAGGTCAGATCACCAAGGCGGTCATAGTCATGAAACCCGGTGAGGAGGGGAGCGAGGCTTTTGCGGAAGAACTGAAGGAGTTCCTCAGGGACCACATCGCCATCTATAAATTGCCCAGAATCGTGGAATTCGTGGATTCCCTTCCGCGGACTCCAACGGGAAAACTGCTTCGAAGAAAGCTCAAGAACTGATTTCAGGAGATGAGGGGAAGAAGCAGTCCCTGAATGGTTTCCATATGGGGAGTGACTTCCACGGGAAGGGGGGAAAGATTCAGGTTGTGCTCTTCGTCCCAGCGGGTGCGGATGATGTGAACGTTCTCCCCTTCGGGTGCCCACACCCCCGGGTCTGTGGGCCCGAAAATGACGATGCTGGGCGCCCCCGCCATGGCCGCCAGGTGGCTCAACCCCGAGTCATTTCCCACGTAGGCGCATGCTCTGTTCAGGAGAGCCAGCGCCTGAACCAGGGAAAGGCCCCTCAGGGAGGGAACACCATGCTTTTCCAGTTCTCTGGCGAAAGGCACGAGGTGAGAGTCGGCAGGGCCCAGGATTGTGACCACTTTCCGGGAGGTTTTTGCACCAATCCACGTGGCCAGGCCATGCCATTGGTTCAGGGGCCAGATCTTTCTCTTGCCGCCGCTTCCCGCGTGAAGCACCACGGGAGCGCAGTCCTTCTCGATCCCCACGCTTCTCAGCCGGCTTTCCAGCTCCGGGAAAACATGATCGGGGGCTTGGAGTCTCACGGGAACATTTTCCAGGGGGATTTTAAGGGATCGGAACTGGTCTGCAAGGAACTGGCCCACCCTGCCTGCCCCATTTTCTTCCCGGGGAAAGGACTGAATCCACAGGACCGGGCAAAAGGTGCGCCGGGAGAGGCGTTGGCACACGGTGCGAGCGGAACTCTGGCCGAAAAAGATGACAGCGTCCGCTTTTTGAAAAGAGGGGGGAAGGGGGGCTTTTTCCCACAATGTGTCATGGTAAAAGGGGGTGAGATCCGTTTCTTTGCCGGCGCACACTTCTTCCACAAAGGGCAGTTGCCTGAGCAAATCCCTCAGCAAGTCCCCATGTTCCTCCCTGGTCCGGAGAAGGAAGGTGACCGCGCAGTGGTGATGGAGGCCATGAAGAAGGGGAAGGGTCAGGAGGAAATCGCCCAGAGCCCCCTGGTGGATGGCCAAAACCCTGCCTCCATTCAAAGGGAACCCAGGTGCTTTGGAGTCTGCCCGCAGGCCGGCAGGGGCATTTGTGGGGCTGGGTTCCAGTGCGCCGTCACCGGCCTTTTCCCCCGGGCGGTGAACGGTCTTTTCTCTCATGGTCTCCCCGTCGTGAATTTTGGGGCTTCAGGGAGAATCGGGCTTGCGGTGATCCCCCTTGAGGCGGGACCAGCGCCTGAAAAACCCGGCAACCCTGGAAAGGGGGGAGTGTGTGTCGCCGCCGCGCACAAGGCCCTGGTCTTCCACCGCTTTTCTCAAGCAGGTCTTCAGATCGGCACAGGAGACACACTCGCGCTGGGGCTCGATGATGCCTTCCTCGTTCCTGGGGCAGACCAACTCTGGAATCCCATAACATGGAGGCCGTTCTCCTTCGCGCTGCGAAGGGGTTCTTTGAATGGAAGCTTGCTTCTCGTCTCTCAAAAAGGCAGATCCCCCTTCCGATTCCCCCTGCGCCAGGGGACAGCCTTTTGGGGCTGCAGGAAAGGCCCTGTCCCGCCATCAAGAAACTTCCTTGCCGTACCTTGCGCCGAACAGGGAACTGTGCACGTCAGGAATGCTTATTCGAGGATTTCCAGCACCGCCCGCTTATGAAGCTTGGTTGCCGCAGCGTTGAGCAGGGTGCGCAGAGCGTGCGCGTTGCGTCCTTCTTTTCCGATGATTTTGCCCAGATCGTCTTTTGCCGCTCTCAGTTCGATCACGGAAATCTGCTGGCCGCTGATTTCTCTCACTGATACTTTGTCGGGATATTCGGCCAGTGCTTTGGCGATCACCTCCACCAATTCCTTGATTTGAATGTCTTCCATGTTTTTCCCCGTCCTCAAGAGATCATCTCGTGATGCATTGTGCCAGTTGAAATCAGCTGATCGGTTTCGTTTTTCCGCCGGTCGCACCAAAATAAACAAACATGAGAAAGGATAAAGAACTCGCGGTTCGGTAGCCTTTGCGTTGAAGAATCAGGATTGGGGCCCGCAGCTTTCCTGCGACTTCTTGATGAGGATTGCCTTCTCCCTTCGGGCGTCACTGACTCCATGTGAAGAAGCCAGATTAAGTTTAAGGAAACATTTGTCCCGCCTGCGCGAATCCCTGCGAGACTACGAAAATAACAAAAAGGTGTCAAGTTAAAAATGTTAGAAAAAATAATACGTTGCAGTCACCGGGGGAAGAGGGGCTGCCGTAAAAAGCCTTTTCTTTTTCAAGTCGATTGGATAGCTTATAGCGCATGGTTGAAAAGTTGCTGCACATGAGCCGGTGCCGGTGGTCACGAGAATCTTGCAGTTCAAAGAACGGCCGGCATTGGTCCGGCGGTGCTTTGCCGCTTCTTCGAGCAGTTGCCCATGCCCTTTGTGACCTGAGTGAGGAGGCCAATGATTCCATCTGCGAAGAATGGGCTTCAGCCTTTGCCCCTCATTGAAACCCCTGCCCTTGAAATTCCTCGGCCAACCCTCAAGGACAACACCGCTGAACTCGACCGGGTCATGCGGCGTTTGAAGCTGGACGGTTTTGACCCGCTGCGGGTGCATTTCTTGAATATGCAGAATCTCATGGGCAAGATTCGCCTGCACGGGCAAAAAATGACGGCCATTGTGAGTTGCTGGAACGGACATTGGGAGCTCATGGATGTTGTGGGGCCAGACCACGAAGGGCCCATTCTGGGTATGGCCGTTGATTTGGGAACCACAAGCCTGGCCTTCCACCTGGTGGACCTCAGGGAAAGAAAAGTTTTGGACCATTTGTGCCTGCCCAACCCGCAGATCTCTCACGGGGAAGACATCCTTTCGCGCATTCTTTTTTCCCGCCGGAAGGAGAACCGCAAAAGCCTTCAGGACATGCTCCTGAAGGCTTTCAACCACAGCTTCTTGGAGCTTACGGGCCGGCACGGTGCCTTGCCCGAAGATGTGTGCGCCCTCAGTGTGGCGGGCAACACCACCATGAGTCATTTTCTTCTGGGCCTTGACGCCACGGGCATCTGCAGGGAACCATATATTCCTGCGGCCAACCATTTTCCCATGATTCACGGGCGTGACCTGGGATTGTCACTGCATCCCTTTGCTCCCATTTATGTCTTTCCCAATGTGGGGTCCTACTTCGGTGGCGACCTCCTGGCGGGGATCATTGCCACGGGAATTCACCGCGCTCAGGGAATTCAGTTGCTGGTGGATGTGGGCACCAACGCGGAAGTGGTTCTGGGAAACGGGGACTGGCTCGTTGCCTGCGCGGGAGCCGCGGGTCCCGCCCTGGAAGGAGGAGTCATGGAATGCGGGATGATGGCTCTGCCCGGAGCCATCGACCGTGTGCGCATCGATCCCCTCACCCTGGAAGCACAATGGCATGTTTTGGGCGATGAAAAACCCAGGGGAGTTTGCGGTTCGGGTGTGATCGATCTGGTGGCGGAGCTGTTCAGCGCCGGGATTTTGACGGTCCAGGGGACCATCAACACAGGCCTGGAGACTCCCCGGGTGGTGCAAACGGAGAACGGTCCCGCATATGTGCTGGTTCCAGGGGAAGAGACAGAAAGCGGACAGGACCTGCTCGTGACGGAGATGGACGTGGGAATATTTCTCAAATCCAAGGCAGCCATGTACACCATCCTTCAGGTCATCTGCAGAAAAGTGGGTTTGGGTTTCAAAGACATTGAAAAGATTTTTGTGGCAGGTGCTTTCGGCAATCACCTGGATCCCCTCATGGCCATTCGCATCGGCATGGTCCCCGACCTTCCACCCCAATTGTACGAAGGTGTGGGAAACAGTGCGGGGGACGGTGCCGTCATGGTCCTTCTGGATCGCACGCTCCTCCGGGAAGTGCATGAGGTGGCGGGCCGCATCACCTATGTGGAACTCAATGTGGACCAGGAGTTCATGAACGAATTTCGCGGAGCGCTCTTTTTGCCCCACACCGATTCCCGGCTGTTTCCGTCGGTGAGCACACCTTCGCCCGAGGGGGGGAGAGGAGCTTTCTGATGCGAAAGGGAAGACCCGCATCCAGGCAGGGAGAAACAGGGGCTGCATCTCGAGCGCCCTTTTTGAAGGGATTGGGGCTCATCAAATTTCTTTGCATGGCTTTGCTCCTTTTGAATCTTCTGGTCCTGGGCGGCATTTTGTTTTCTTCCCAGGGCATTGGGGGACACCGTCTGAAAAGCGGGCAGGTGAGGGAACTGGAGGCGAAGATCACGGCCTTGCAAAAGGAGAATCAACGTCTTTACAGAAGCATCATGAACTTCAGGAACGACCAGAGGGCCCAGGAGCGCCTCGTGCGGGAGCATCTGGGGTGGGCGCGGGATGACGAAGTGATGATTGAATTCTATGTTCCGGGAAGGAGTTTCCAGCCCGCGGCTCCCTAATGGGCTCCTCCTTGAATGGAAATAGGCCTTGACGAAATTTGACCGATTGTGTTAGCTAACGCACTTTGCATTTAAATCGCTCCTTGCTCCTTTCCGGCTGGGGAGGGGCTAAAACCCATGAGGAGGAACACTGGAATGAGGAAGTACGAAACTTTTTTCATCATGGATCCGGACCTGCCCGATGAGATGAACCAAGCCGCCGACGAGAGAGTCAAGGGCGTTGTGGCTTCTCAGGGGGGGACGGTTCTGAGCTACGAACCCTGGGGTAAGAACAAACTGGCGTATCCCGTCAAGAAGCGCACACGAGGTCTCTACGTTTTGATGGCCTACACGGGTGGGCCCGCCCTTGTTGCCGAACTTGAACGCATCATGCGCCTGGACGAGCGGATTCTAAAATTCATCACCGTCAAATTGGACGATCGTTTCGATCCCGCCAAAGAGGAAGCTCGCCCAAGCGAAAGACCAGCATTCCATGAGGAGGAGTCAGGAGCAGGTGCAACGGCCGATTCTTCCGAAGATGCAGACGAAGAGGGGGAAGAGGCTGCTGATTTTTCTGACCAGGACGACGAGGAAGAAAAATCCGGCTGAGCCTTCCCTTCCCGGAAAAAGCTGGCTTATTGTGTTTAGAGTTCGATCATAAGAAAGGAAATCACCATGGCTTTTAAACGTAGACGCCGCACCTTTCACCGCCGGAAAGTATGCCGCTTTTGTGTGGATGGCGAGTTGAAGATAGATTACAAAGATTCCAAGACTCTCAGGTATTTTGTCACCGAGCGTGGGAAAATCGTGCCCCGGCGAATATCGGGAAATTGTGCGAAACATCAAAGAAAGCTGACCCTGGCCATCAAGCGGGCACGACAGATCGCTCTTCTTCCCTACACCACCATTCAAAGTGTGTGACGGGAGCGACGTTTCTCCAGACCCCGTATTGATGAAGACCTATGGCCCTCAGCGACAGTTTCCGTCAGCTCTGGCAAAACCCCATCGCGCGAAAAGAGTACATCGCCGGCACGGCGATTACTCTTTTCCTTTTTGTTTCCACGCTCATTGTTCCCGTGGTGGGCCTGTTCCTGGGAATTCTCACACCTCTGCCATCCCTGATTTTTCTCTACCGGTGGGGACTGGGCATGGGCTTGTGGGTCCCGGGCACGGTGGCCCTGCTGAGTGCTCTGCTGTTCCCGCCCATGGGCCTTGCGGGGAGCCTGCCCTTTCTTCTGGGTTTCGTTTTCCTGGGCGTCATGATCAGCATGGGGATGGGATCGGGCTGGTCCATGGAGAAAACCATCGCCGTGCCCGTGGCGGTGATTTTTGTGCTGGGTATCCTGCTGGTCAGCATTGCCCTCAGAGATGCGGAGATGGGTGTGGCCACCCGGCTGGAAACAAACATTCAAAGGGCCATATCCACCATGGTGCAGGAGCTGGGCCCCGATGCCCCTGAAACCCGCGCCCTGGAGGAGTCCCTGACCTCTGCCGTTCCCCTTTTGGTGCGGGTCATTCCCGGTCTTGTGGTGTCTTCGCTTCTCGTCATATCCTGGCTCAACATTCTGGCGGCGAGAAGGTATTGTCTCAAGCACAATGTGGAGTGGCCCCAGTGGCCCAGCTGGAGCATGTGGAAAGCACCGGAGCCGCTGGTGTGGGCAGTGATCGGCGCAGGCATTGCCTTTCTTCTGCCCGTGGCGGCGTTGAAAGCCCTTGCACTGAACATTCTGCTCGTCCTGGGGACGGTGTATTTCTTTCAGGGACTTTCCCTGACGGTTTTCTACCTGGAGAAGTGGAACCTTCCCATATTTTTACGGGCCATCATTTTTGTGATCATCCTTCTGCAGCAGTTTGTGACCCTGGGGGTGATGCTTTTTGGCTTCTTTGACGTTTGGTTCGATTTCAGAAAAGACACGGCGAAGAGTGAAGGCGCTTGAGCCGGTGGTGTGTTCTGCTCGAGGGATCCGCCATGCCGGGTGCAGGCGGTTCACCGCGCACTTTCCATCTTGCGGGAGCCGGCTGGCCCATGGGGGCATGGCGGTTCTTGAGAGGTGTCACGGAAAGATTTCAATGAGGAGACAGGCATGAAAGTGATATTGATGGAAAACATTTTCTCTCTGGGACAGATAGGGGACGTGGTCAATGTGGCCCCCGGCTACGCGCGCAATTACCTTTTTCCCAAGAAACTGGCGGCTGAGGCCACGGGAAAGAAGGTTCGCGAACTGGAGCACCGCAAGAGAATGCTGGCCCAGAAAAGAGAGAAAGTCCGCCAGGAAATGCTTTCCGTTGCCGAGAAAATCAACGGGGTGGAGCTGGTTTTGCACCGCAAGGTGGTGGAAGAGGACAAGCTCTATGGTTCCGTGAGCGGCACCGACATTCTCAGCGCACTGGAGGCGCAGGGATTTCCCCTGGAGCGCAAGCAGGTTCAGCTGGATCAGCCCATCAAGCACCTGGGCGCATTCACCGTGCCCATTCGCATCGATGCGGACGTGCAGGCGGAAGTGAAAGTCAGGGTGGAAAAGGAAGAATAAGGACGTGGAACTCATCGCGGACGAACTCAGGAAGGTTCCCCCTCAGCAGCTGGAAGCGGAACAGTCCCTGCTGGGAGGCATCCTTCTTGACAACGCCGGGCTTCCGTCAGCCATGGAAACCCTGACGGGGGATGAATTCTACCGGGATGCCCACCGCATCATCTTTCGCGTCATTCAGGAGCTTTTTGAGAGAAACGAGCCGGTGGACCTGGTGACCGTCGTTTCTCTCCTCAGTGAAAAGAACAAGCTCGAAGCCGTGGGGGGAGCCACCTATCTTGCTTCACTGGTGGAATCGGTCCCCTCGGCCACCAACGTTCCCGCCTACGCCAAGATCGTCAATGAAAAGGCACTGCTGCGCCGTCTCATTCAGGCTGCCAATGAAATCAATTCCTGGTGCTATGGAGGCGGCAAGAATGTTGAAGAGATTCTGGACCATGCGGAATCGGTCATCTTTGCCATCACGGAAAACCGCCTTCGCAGCAGCTACTCTTCCATCAAGGACATCGTCAAGAAGAGCATCGAATCCATAGAGAGGTTCCAGGAACATCGTGAGATGGTCACGGGAGTGCCCAGCCATTTCACGGACCTGGACAAACTCACGGCGGGATTTCAGCCTTCGGACCTCATCATTGTGGCTGCCCGCCCCAGCATGGGGAAAACGGCCTTCGCTCTCAACATTGCCCGCAATGCGGCCCTTGCCAGCGGTGTTCCCGTGGGGTTTTTCTCCCTTGAAATGAGCCGGGAGCAGCTGGCCATGCGCCTCCTTTGCTCCGAGGGGCGTGTGGATTCCCACAAGATTCGAACGGGGTTTCTGAGTCAGCAGGAATGCGGGAAGCTCCTTTCCGCCGCGGGAGTTTTCATGGAGGCCCCCATTTTCATCGACGACACTCCCTCCATCTCCACGCTGGAATTGAGAGCCAAGGCGCGCCGCATGAAAGCGGACCGGGGCCTCGGCCTCGTGGTGGTGGACTACCTTCAGCTCATGCGCGGCAGGGAAAGCTCCGAAAGACGGGAGCAGGAAATCTCGGATATTTCCAGGACTCTGAAAGGTTTGGCCAAAGAACTCAATGTCCCCGTCATTGCCCTGTCCCAGCTCAACCGAAAAGTGGAAGAACGCAACAACAAGCGGCCCCTCATGAGCGATTTGCGTGAATCGGGAGCCATCGAACAGGATGCGGACGTCATCGCCTTCATTTACCGGGATGAAGTTTACAATCCCACCACGCCCGACAAGGGAATCGCCGAGATCATCATCGGAAAACAGAGAAACGGGCCCACCGGGGAAGTGAAGCTGGCCTTCATCGATGCCTACACCCGTTTTGAAAATCTGGCCCTGACCACCTGAATCCGCGTGAAATTTCATCCAAAAGACTTCGCCATGACCGACAATAGCCATTTCTGGGAAAAATCCGTCGAAGCTTTGACCCGATCCCAATTGGAAGATCTTCAGTGGGTGCGTTTGCAGAAAACACTGGAGAGGGTGACGCGCTCTCGATTCTATGAGGACAGGTTCAAGGAGTGGGGCCTGAGTCCTTCCCGTTTTGAGGGGCTCGACGACCTTTGCCGCCTTCCTTTCACCACCAAGGAAGACCTGCGCAGCGCCTATCCCTATGGTTTTCTGTGCACCCCCCGAGACCAGCTGGTTCGATTGCACGTGTCTTCGGGCACCA
This sequence comes from Syntrophobacteraceae bacterium, assembly GCA_007125915.1. Taxonomy (GTDB): domain Bacteria; phylum Desulfobacterota; class Syntrophobacteria; order Syntrophobacterales; family Syntrophobacteraceae; genus SLCH01. The sequence continues at coordinate 1,380 of SLCH01000001.1, read as the reverse complement.
CGGGTCAGGCCACGGCCATTTTTTACACGCGCAAAGACGTGGAAAACTGGGCGGACCTGCTGGCCCGTTCCATGTACATGACGGGGGCAAGGCCTGGGGACACCTTTCAGAACCTGACGGGTTACGGACTTTTCACGGGAGGGCTCGGATTCCACTACGGAGCCGAAAGGCTGGGGCTCCTGACCATTCCTGCGGGTGCGGGCAACAGCAAGCGGCAGATTCAGCTCATGCGCGACTTTGCCACCAGCATCATCCACATCATTCCCAGTTATGCCCTGCTGCTCATGCCCATCATGATGGAAATGGGTGTGGACCCGCGGCGCGACCTGCAGCTGCGCATTGGCTTTGTGGGGGCTGAGCCCTACTCGGAAGAGGTGAGGCGGCGCATCCAGGATTTCTATGGCATTCGGGTCTTCAACAGCTACGGCCTCTCGGAAATGAACGGGCCCGGGGTGGCCTTTGAATGTTCCAGTCAGCAGGGAATGCATGTGTGGGAAGATTCCTACCTGGTGGAAATCATTGACCCTCAGACCCTGAAGCCCGTTCCTCACGGCTCCTACGGAGAAATGGTGCTCACCAGCCTCAACCGTGAAGCCATGCCCCTTCTCCGCTACCGCACCAAGGATCTCACAAGAATCCTTCCGGGCGAGTGCCCGTGCGGACGTGTCCATCGCCGCCTGGACCGCATGCAGGGCCGATCGGACGACATGTTCATCATCAAGGGTGTGAATATCTTTCCCGTGCAGGTGGAACAGGTTCTCATGAACATTCCCCAGGTGGGCAACAACTATCTGATCCTTTTGCGCAACGAAAACAACATCGATGAGATGATTGTCCGCGTGGAAGTCACGGACCGGGTTTTTGTGGAGGACATGCGCCAGCTGCAGACTCTTCAGAAAAAGATTGCCCGGGACTTGCGCGGTGAACTGCTGATCACTCCCCTGGTGGAGCTGGTGGAACCCCACAGTCTGCCCAAAAACGATGGGAAGGCCGTGCGTTTGCGGGACGAACGAAGAAAATGACGAGCCAGTGCCATCCTGCATCATAAGGAGATACATTCCATCGCAAAAATTCACGGTAACATTTCGGGACTCAAAGGCAGCGTTCGGCAGCGAATCGAGAGACTCAGCCGGCGTAAAGTGAACCATCGCCAGGTGGTTTCTTCGGACCTGGCCCGCGACATGGCCCGCCTCTCCTTCGAGTGCGGCCGGCAGCTGGGCCTTCTTCTGAGCCGGGATGGTTCCGTGGAGATGATCATTGTGGGCGGGCCCCGCTCCCTTTTCATTCCCGAACTGCCCAAAAGCCGGAGCGGAAGGTGGCGGTTGCGGGGACTTCGCCTCGTCCACACTCACCTGCAGGAAGATGCCCTCACTCAGGACG
>SLCH01000089.1 GCA_007125915.1 Syntrophobacteraceae bacterium | reverse complement strand
GAAAGGATCAGCACAGCCGTGTACCCTGCTGCCAGCAGGTAAGCTATGGGAAATCCAAGGATGATTCGAAGGATGGCCATGCAGACAAAAACCGCCACACCGAGTGCCACCGCCAGAATGAGTACGTTCCTGGCGATCTCCCCCTCTGAGACCACATCCACCTGGTAGGCCAGTACCCTCACATCCGGTTCGGCCAATGTCACCACAAAGCCCAGGGTGAAGGCAACGAGAAGGATCACGACGAGAGAGGCCTCCTGGGGAAGCTTGGATCCGATGGTTTCGCCCATGGGCAGAAATCCCATTTTGACTCCCTGCAGAAACAGGGTGAGACCCAGCATCACCATGAATGAGCCCAGCAGAAAACGGAGAAAATCAACCAGGGGCAGGGAAATCAAGACCACTTGAAGAATGGTGACCACCAGTGTGATGGGCATGACCGCCATCAGCACCTCGTACAAGGTGTGCTTCAATCTGGTCGACATATGACCTCTCTTTGATAGAGCGTAAGAAGACTCCTTATAAACGTCGGCTGTGATCAATAATAGGCCAAAGGGTCGGTTTTTGCAACTTCTTCGCTTCCTGAGCATTCTGAGAGATTTAAGTTCCAGGTTCAGACGGGGTAGACGCGTCCACACAAGGTATGAGAAAGTGGAGACATTTCCTGATCAAGGGTTTGCTCAGGGGAGAACGTGGAGGAGTGAAGATGCCCTGGCTTGTATTGAGAGCCTCGTTCAATCCATATTTGTGAGGAGAAAAACATGGCAGAAGTTCAACTGATGATTCCATCGGACGACATTTCCCTCGAGTCCTCTTTGGAAGAGAAGCAGGGGAGGGATATCTGCGTTATTCTGCACCCTCATCCCCTTTATGGGGGCAACATGGACAACAACGTGGTCCTGACCGTGAAAAAAGGCATGAACGAAATGGGCTGGTCCACCCTGCGCTACAACTCGAGGGGCCTGGGAAAAAGTGGCGGCGCCTATGACAACGGGGAAGGGGAGTCCCGGGACCTCACCCATGTGGTCTCATATCTCCAGGGCAAGCAACCTGAATCACGTGTGCACGTGGCCGCTTATTCCTTTGGAGCCTGGGTGGCCCTCAAGGCCATGGTGGAAGGAGGCTGGACGCCCGAAAGCCTGCTTCTGGTTTCTCCACCCGTGAATTTCATGAGCTTTGAGGGCCTCGCTCTGCCTTCCGTTCGCTGCCGCATCATCACCGGGGACACGGATGATTTTTGTTCTCTCCACACACTGAAGGCGTGGGCGGGACCCGCGCTGGAAAAGGGTGAAAAGGTTCAAGTGAACGTCATTTCCCGCTGTGACCATTTCTTCTGGGGCCGGGAAAGTGAACTCACGAGCCTCGTGCGCCGGTTCGTGGAAGAGGGCTCCCCTCATGAATAGTGACTTTCAAAGAATCGGGAACTGAGTTCATTGAGTTCGTCCCGGCACTCCACATGCAGCGCATGGCCCGCGCCCGGCAGTTGGACCAGTTTTGAACCCCTGATGTGATCGTGGAGGAAAAGGGCGTTTTCCCGGGGGACGAGAAGGTCCTTTGTGCCCGTGATGATCATTGTGGATGAGATGATCTCCCCGAGACGGTGGTGGACATCGTGATTGGCAATGGCATTGAGCTGCGCTTGAAAAGCCGAGTGCCTTTGCGAGGGTGCCCGAAGGTGCACCTGACGGTAGCGATCGATTTCAGAGGGATGATTTTCCAGAAAGGATTGGCTGAAAAACAAGGGGAGGTTTTTGCGCAGAATCTCTTCGCGCGAGAGCCCCTCGTTGTGAATGAGGGAGTTCAGCGCCTCACGCGAGGGAAGCTTTTTGACCTTTCCCCCACAGTGCGTGCAGGCAAGGACCATGGCCCGCACGCGGCCCGGAGCCAGAAGGGCCAGGTGCTGGGCGATCATGCCTCCCATGGAAATGCCCAGAACCATTGCGCCCCGTATGCCCAAATGATCGAGGAGAACCAGGATATCCTCGGCAAAATCCTGCATGACCAATGGCCCCCCAGCCATGGTGGATCGCCCTGCGCCCCGGTTGTCCATGGTGATGACCCGGAAGTGTTTTTCAAAATGTGGAACCTGCCCGAACCAGGACCAGCATCCGCCTGACAGGCCGCTGATCAGGAGCAGAGGGGGGCCGCTGCCATGAATTTCAAAGTAAATTTGGACCTCTCTGTTTTGGACGTAAGGCATGGAGAAACTTCCTTTCTTGGCCGGACTGCTCCCGGATGGATCCTTCACCGGGGGCGTGCCTTCAAAAGTCCCTGTTCCTGAAGGGTCAATAAACCTTCAGGCTTCCGTGTCGTTTTCCCAGAACTTCGAGGGTATCGTTGACCACCAGGAAAGCCGAGGGGTCCAGGTCGAAAATGAGTTCCTTCATCTTGGGCAGTTCGGTCAGGGTGATGATGCTGAAAATGATTTTCTTCTCTATGCCCGAATAGCCTCCTGTCCCCTTGAGATAAGTGCATCCACGGTCGAAACGCATCAGTATCTGGCGGCCGATTTCATCCGCATAATCAGAAACGATGAGGATGCTTTTCCTCTGATTGAATCCCGTTATCACCGCGTCAATGACTTTTCCCATGGCGTAGGTGTAGAGAAAAGAATAGAGGATGATTTCCAGGTGAAAAAAAATGGCTCCTGCGGAAAGGACCAGTGCGTTGAGGAGGGTGAGAGTTGCCCCCACACGAAGGCCCCATTTTTTGCTCAGCGCCACCGCCAGGATGTCAAAGCCTCCCGCTGACCCTCTGGATCGAAGGATGATGCCCGACCCGACACCACAGATGATTGCTGCGAAGACCGCTGCGAGGATGGGGTCCTCAATGGGTGGAAACCGGGGTGCGACGACTCCGGACACCAGGGAGAAGACCGACATGCCCACGGTTGTATAGATCATGAAGGTTCGGCTGATGGTGAACCACCCCAGGACGATGAGGGGAATGTTCACCAGGAAGTAAAGGAGGCCCGGATTGTAGATGGGGAAAATATAGAAAAGGATCAGGGATACCCCAACGGCCCCTCCGCTCACAAAATTCTGAGGAATGAGGACCGCGTTCAATCCAATGGCAAAAATGGCGCTTCCAAGGGTTATGAGGAAAAGGTTCCAGACAATCCTTTTCCACTGCGAGAAGAGCGGAATCAAGAAGCTCAAATGGCCGAGAGGGCTGAATCCTGCCTGCATGG
>SLCH01000193.1 GCA_007125915.1 Syntrophobacteraceae bacterium | reverse complement strand
TTTGAAGTCGATGGGGTGAAGAATCTTTCTGAAAACCTTCACTCCTCCATGGCCCTCGGACAGGACTTGACGAATGGCGGCAGCCAGGTCAGCCATGAGAAGGGGCTTGGCGAGAAATGCCCTGATGCCGAAGGAAGGATTTTCTTTCAATTCCTGGGCATCGGTGAATCCGCTGCACAGGATCACGGGCAGGTCCTCACGGATCTCAAAAACCATTCTGGCCAGTTCCAGGCCGGTCATTGCGGGCATGGTCTGATCGGTGATGAGCAGGTCAAAGGCGAGAGGATTCTCCCTGAAAACCTGCAAAGCCTCGTAGCTGCCGGAACACACGGTCACCCTGTAACCCAAATGGGTGAGCATCTGCTGGATGGTTTCCACCAGTTCTTTCTCATCATCCACCACCAGGATGGACTCATCCCCCCCTTCCATGAAATGGGTTCTTGGAAGTTGCCCCTCCTTTTCCTTCTCCCCTTCATGCCTGGGAAACAGCACCCGGACGGTGGTTCCCTTTCCCAGTTCACTCTCCACTGCGATCGCCCCCCCGTGGCTCTTGACAATGCCATGGACCACCGCCAGCCCCATTCCCGTCCCTTCCCCGGGCCCCTTGGTCGTGAAAAAAGGGTCGAAAGCCCTGGTGAGCACGTGCTCGCTCATGCCATGGCCAGTGTCGCTCACGGAAAGATGGACATGCTCTCCCCCTTTTATCCCGGCGTATGCCTGAAGAGCATGAGAATCGAGGGTCACATCTTCCAGGGTGATGGTCATGACTCCCCCCGTCCCTTTCATGGCGTGGGCCGAGTTGGTGCACAGATTCATGACAACCTGGTGAATCTGCGTCGGGTCCGCGGAAATGTGGCTGCTGCTGAAGATTTTCGGATTGATCTCAATGGTCGAAGGCAGAGAAGCGCGAAGCAGCTTGAGGACTTCCTTGACCACAACGCTGACCTGAAGGGGCTTCAGGGGCTGTTCCCTCTGGCGGCTGAAGGTGAGGATCTGCCTCACCAGATCCCGGGCCCTTTCGGCCCCTTTGCATATTTGCGCCAGGTTGCTCCTCAAAGGGCTGTTTTCACCGGCCTTCAACTGGGCCAATTCTGTGTAGCCCAATATGGCCGCCAGAATGTTGTTGAAATCATGAGCGATGCCCCCAGCCAGGGTTCCAATGGCTTCCATCTTTTGGGCCTGGCGAAGGTGCATTTCCATTTTCCGTTCCTGGGTCACATCCCGCTGAATGAAGGCACAGTGAGTGATCCGACCCTTTCTGTCCCGGATGGGAGAAACGGTCATTTCCATCGCCACCGCTTCCCCGTCGGCCCTTTCAAAGGCCACGCTGCCCGTCCAAACCTCACCCCGCTCAATTTTTTCCCACATTCCATGGAAGTTTTTCGCATGATCGAGGGCAAAGGGAAGCTGGCTCCAAGGTCGTCCCACGGCTTCTTCCTGGTTCAATCCCGTGAGTTCCTCAAAGGCGGGGTTCACAAAATGAATGATGCCATCCATGTTGACAATGGCCAGCCCTTCGGCGGTCTGGCGGCAGGTGGCCGCCAGCAGGGCCAGTTCCTGTTCTGTTTGTTTTCTTGCGGTGATGTCCTGAATCTGAGTGACAAAATAGAGAGGGGTGTTGTCGGAATTTTTTACCAGGGAAGCATTGACAAGCACCCACACGTCACGCCCTTCCTTGTGGACATAACGTTTTTCCAGCTGAATGGTGTACATATTGCCCGAAAGCATGTCCTCCACAGCATGCAGGCTCTGCGGCAGATCTTCCTCGTGGGTCATTCCTTGAAAGTCCCGGGAAAGCATTTCTTCCATGGAATAGCCCATCATGCGGCAAAGGGCCAGGTTCACCTGAAGAAAGCGGCCATCCACCCCCAGAAGGGCCATCCCGATGGGCGCATATTCGAAGGCCGTTCGAAAGAGTTCTTCGCTCTCGCTGAGCCTTTCCTCCTCGAGACTCTCTTCCGTGACATCCTGAATGAAGCAGTGAGTGACATGCAATCGGCCCGCAACATCCCGCCCCATGTGGCCATGGATCAAGATGGAGGCAAGCGTGCCGTCTTTGCGGACGACCTCATAATCCTGCCCTCGCATGCAGCCCGTGGACCGGATGAGAGGGAAACGCTCCCGGTAGAGAGCACGTGACTTTTCCGAAAGAAAGTCCTCAAAGCACCGGCCCAGGACCTCATCTTTTCTTCCATAGCCCAGAATGCTCAACCATGTGTCGTTCACATCGCAGAGACATCCGGCTTCATCGAGCAACTGGTAGCCCATGGGGGCCTGGCTGCAAAATGGCATGAAATTTTCCATGCTGTGTTCCTGCGTGCCTCATTCAAGGGCTGAGAAACAGCTTTTCTTCCCGCAATCCCTCCGGAAGAACCGCTCAGGCAAATATGCCCCTTTCGGACGCGAAAACCTCCTGAATTTCTTCGGAGAGGTCACTGAGCGCCAGGCCGTCGAGTCTGAGGACCCGGGTGCTGACCATTGCCGAGAGATTGAGGTCGGGGCGTTTGATAAATCCAATGCCAAGCTTGTGTGACAAGGCATCGGCCAGGCACACAACGTGCGGCAGGACCAAGTTGAGCTTTGCGTGATCGGGGTGGTGGTGAAAGCCGATGGCTTCCACGATATCCATGGCGAAGTTCCATTTCCTGGCCACCAGGCCTCCCACCTGCGCGTGAGTGAATCCCAGAAGTTTCTTTTCCAGGGCAGCGAATGACAGCTGCGGATTTTGGTACACTTCCTGAAAAATGAGCAGCATCTTTTTGGGCAGCTTGATATAAAGAACCACCTTTCCTACATCATGGAGCAAACCTGCCAGGAAAGCTTCTTCTATTTTAGGGTACTTGATTTTTTTGGCAATGGTTCTGCAAATGAGCGCATTGCCCAGGGAATGCTCCCAGATATATTTCTCGGCCAATCCGAAAGATTTGAAAAAATCGTGCATGGCGCAGGAAATGATGATGGATTTGATGGTGTTGAAGCCAATGGTCACCACCGCCTCATTGATGGTTTTTATCTCTCTGCGCCGGGCATAGCAGGAAGAGTTGGCGATGCGCAGGAGCCGGGCGGCCAGGGACTGATCTCTGGAGATGATCTCATGGAGTTCATCCGTGGACACTTCCGGGTCCGAAAGCCGCTGCATGGCCAGATTGGCCACGTGAGGCATGGCGGGCAGGTCACCCGTTGTGAGGA
>SLCH01000033.1 GCA_007125915.1 Syntrophobacteraceae bacterium | reverse complement strand
GATTCTTGGTGATGGCCGCCGTCAACGTCGTCTTGCCATGGTCGATGTGGCCGATTGTGCCCACGTTCACGTGCGGCTTCGTCCGCTCAAACTTCTTCTTAGCCATCTTGACTTCCTCCTCCAGATAACATGTTAGCCATTCAATAGGGACTCATCACATCCAAAAAATTGGGGTAGCTACAAATTCCGGGAAGACGGCAGATCAGCAGGGGATAAATCGAAGGGGAACTTGAAAGGGCTGCAGCGCATTCGCCCTCTCGGCAAATGGAGCCCACGACCGGGATCGAACCGGTGAACCTCTTCCTTACCAAGGAAGTGCTCTACCTACTGAGCTACGTGGGCGAACAGCTGCAGGCACGATTCACGCGAGTGCTGCACATGACGTGGCATGGGACCACAGAGGAATGCTTGAGCGGAACCGACATTCTCGACTTTTTCCCATACACAGGCATGTAGTCCCAACGACAATGACCCAGCATGCGGCGCCATCATCTCCTACATGGATTCCCGCAAGGTGGTGGAGAGGGGAGGATTCGAACCTCCGAAGGCTTCGCCGGCAGATTTACAGTCTGCTCCCTTTGGCCGCTCGGGAACCTCTCCACAATTTTTCCATCGTCAAAAAAGATGGCTGCACGATTTTCAAAATCGCGCATAGTCTCCCTGTGTAGCATGGCGCACAGACAATTGCAAGCATTTTGTTTGCTTTTTTCCGTCTGTGATTCTGGCACCGTCCCTCAAGGAACCTCATGGGAAAACTTTGAGCGATGATTCGCTCTCCTCCTGAATTGAAGCGCTGTGTAACATGAACCCACAAGGCGTGTCAAGCCTTGTCACCAATGGGAAAGGTGACCAGTGGGAATGGCGAATGGATGCAGGGTTTTTGAAATGGGGCCTGGCAGTGAGCTGGTGCCATGGACAGCGCAACCCGCATTAAGCTGGGGTGAAAAGGGGTGTCCACGGAAAGGGAAGAAAGCCGGCCAATGGGTTGTGAATTTTCTCCATGGAAGGATTTCAGGAGGCTGATGGGTTTGGCCGTTGGTCGGGACGACTGGATTCGAACCAGCGACCTCTGCGTCCCGAACGCAGCGCTCTACCAGGCTGAGCCACGTCCCGACAGGACAGGGCCAGCTTTTAACAGAAAAATTTGCTCCTGTCCAGATGATATGTCACATAGAGAAAGGGAGGTGCAGGGCAGTCCATGTAAAAAACCTAGCTCCCGCACATCTCAAAATTTTGGCCCGCATCATGAGGCCATCTTTCAGGCCATACCCGATTCAACGGAGAGCAACCCAATGAGTGCACCCGGCTCGTCACAGGAAACGCCATCTTCTCCGCAGCAAGTGGCTTTTTCATCCATGGATCATCCTCTCGCGGAAAAGACAGAGGTGTTTCCTCATCTTCCAGGAGTCTATCTCTTTCGGGACGAGGAAGGGCGGGTCATCTACGCCGGAAAAGCCAGGGATCTCAGAAAGCGTGCTGCCAGCTATTTTCGAAGCAACACGGAGACCAAGACCAACGTGAAAGTGAAGGCCCTCCTGAGCAAGGCCCGGGATCTGGAGTTCCTGGTCACGGCTACGGAAAAGGAGGCACTGCTCCTGGAAGCCAGTCTCATCAAAAAACATCGCCCCCGCTACAATGTCATTCTTCGCGATGACAAAAATTATCCCTCTCTGCGCATCGATCCACGGGAGCCTTTCCCGCGGCTGGAGATTGTTCGAAAATTTCAGAAAGACGGCGCCTTTTATTTCGGTCCTTATCCTTCGGGTCATGCCTTGCGCGAAACCCTGCGCATGCTCAATCAGCTGTTCCCCCTTCGTCAGTGCCGAGGCAGAAAGCTCATTACCCGGGATCGCCCCTGTCTCAACCATGCCATGAAAAGATGCCCCGGTGTGTGTGCGGGCAAAAGCACTGCGAAAGATTATGCGGCGGTGGTGGAGGAAGTCATTCTTTTCCTGCAGGGAAGGACCGACGCACTGCAGATTCAGCTGCGCAGGGAGATGGAGAATGCCGCAGCCAGGCTGGACTTTGAAAAGGCCGCTCAATATCGTGACCGCCTTCGGGATATCGAATCCATGCTGGAGAAGCAGCACATGGTTTCCAGCAGATTTCAAAACCAGGACATTCTCGGTGTCTGGCAAAATGAAGATGCCACCACCTTTGTTGTTCTTTTTGTGCGGCAGGGAGCTCTTGTGGGGAGAAAGGAATTCCATCTCTCCCATGCGGAGGATTCCCCGGAAGAAATTCTTTCGGCCTTCATTCAGCAATTCTACGGAGAAGGGCATCACATTCCCGATGAGGTGGTCATTGGCCATGTCCTCGATTCCCAGGACATTCTTCAGGAATGGCTCTCGGAAATGAAAGGGAAGAAAGTCCGGATTTGGACTCCCCGTCGCGGCGAACGAAAGCATTTGCTGGAGCTTGCAGAAAACAACGCTCGAGAGCGGCATGCCAGCCGAAGAAGGCTCATGCAGAAGCACCAGAGTCTTCTGCAAAACCTGGGAAGAATTACCGGGCTCAGGGTTCCTCCCATTCGCATGGCCTGCGTGGACATTTCCAACATTCAGGGTCTGCATGCGGTGGGAGCGGTCGTGGTTTTTTCTCACGGGGAGCCCGACAAGTCCTCCTACAGGCACTACAGGGTCCATGGCATGAGCGAACCCGATGACCCTGCCATGATGGCCGAGGTGGTGGAACGTTTCTTAAATGAAGAGGCAGAACTGGCTTCCAGCCTCAACCTCCTGGTGGTGGACGGGGGTAAGGGGCAGTTGAATCGAATTCACCGGTTGATTAAAGAGAAGGGTTTGACGGATGAACTGCCCGTCATCTCCCTGGCCAAAGAAAAGGAGCTGGATCGAGGGGAAAAGGGACGGGGGTTTTACGAGAAAATCTATCTGCCTGGCAGAAAAAATCCCATTTTTCTATCCCAGTATCCGGACATTCTGCACTTGTTGCAGAGGCTGCGGGATGAAGCGCATCGGTTTGCCATCACCAACTACCAGATGTTGCATCGTCGCCAGTTGCTCACTTCCGCCCTGGACGGGATTCCCGGAATCGGCCCGAAGCGACGTCGTCAGTTGCTCCAGCATTTTGGGAGCATGGAAGAACTCCAGAGGACGGATTTGAGCTCCATAAAAGAGGTTCCCGGAATTTCAGAAAAGCTCGCCCGCTTGATCCACGATTCCCTCCACTCCTCATGAGAGAG